>JAVBJR010000796.1:0-5571 GCA_031546965.1 Dysgonomonas sp. | reverse complement strand
GTTGTCATACTGCAGTGTTCTTTTGAAGAAATGCAGTTCTTGTTTGAATTACTGCAGCTGCTATAAATTATGCTGTTATGAACTGGAGTTTTTAGTGTCCAACTGCTGTTTAAGTTGTCATACTGCAGTGTGCTTTTGAATAAATGCAATTCTTGTTTGAATTACTGCAGTTGCTATAAATTGTGCTGTTATGAACTGCAGTTGTTAATTTCGAACTGCAGTTAATGTAGCCGTAATGCAGTGTTCTTTTGAAGAAATGCAGTTCTTGGTTGAATTACTGTGCTATACATTGTGCTGTTATGAACTACAGTTTTGAATTTTGAATTGTAGTTTGTTTTCATGTTGCAGTGTTTTGTTTTTCAATAAATGCAGATTGTATTAGAATTATTGCAATTCCTATAAATAGTGACATAATGAACTGCAGATTGTATTTCAGAACAGCAGTTTCCATTGCTATACCACACATTGAAATGCTGTTAGTTGAGCTCGGAATTGCTTTTATTGTAGTAAACTGCATTATGTGTTTTCTGAATGCAGGTACAATATGCATTACATAAGTAGAACTAACATTTAAGTACAAGGCTGATTTCAAAAATAAGGGCCGATTCAGTAGAAATCAGGAAAATAATGTGTCAGTTGTTTCAAAACACATACATCACTGTTTTATTTTACAGTATAGTCATAATACTTTTCCGAGCCCCTTGGACATGGTCAAAATGTTTTTGAAGCCCCCTGCAATAATTGCCACTGACTATATAAGAATTACAAATTCCAAAAGGAGTGACCAAAATCGGCTAGTATAATAAACGAATTGCACACACACAGTAACATCAACTGATTGGCCACCAAGCGATCACGTTTTCAACCTGGTGATGTTTGTCTTTACGTAACCCTGAGCGCAAATGGATATGCGAAAATGAACAACCCCTCAGGTTGTGAAGCCGGGCAGGTCTGCGAAGAGTTGACAATGGCAGTGATGGACTGGCTGAATATATTCCTAACAAGGGATCATCACAAAGTGTATATGGACTTTAAAAGCACAAATTCCATTTATAAATACACTTAGTACTAAAAAAACTTAGTTTTTGTCACGGCTTGTTTTAACGTGCAATTCATTTCTGCGAATGTTGTATCTGCAAATGCTATTAACATACATTACAGAAATTGCAGTTTTCACAATTGCAGTTTCAGAATGTGTAGTTCTTGAAACTACTGTTTTCGAAACTTCAGTTCTTGCGACTGCTGTTTTCGAAACTACAGTTCTTGCGACTGCAATTTTCGAAACTGCAGTTCTTGCGAATGCTGTTTTCGAAACTGCAGTTCTTGCGACTACTGTTTTCGAAACTGCAGTTTTTGCGACTGACTGCTGTTTTCGAAAATGCAGTTCTTGCAACTACTGTTTTTGAAATGGCAGTTTATAAAACAGTAGTTTTGTTCATAAAATGGGGGGAAAATAACTGCAGTTTTTAAAAAATAAAACTACAGTATATTTTTGTAAGGGTAGTTGTGTAAAAACTTTAAAATTATGAAAATTCTAAAATTAAATTAATCAAGTAACTCGGGCATCAACATTGAACAATACTATAATAGAGTAGAAATACTGAAACTGATATGAAATAATTTATCATTACAATAATTTTCAAAATTTGCTAATATATATATATATATATATATTTCGATGAGACTGTACAATTATTATTTATGGTATTTACAAATGTTTATATATATTTATCTCCCCTTTTTAAATCGAGCATACTTGCACAGTTAAACTCGTGAACTTGACCACCCTTACATGCTGACCACCTGAGAAAGTTGACCGAAGACTCCAATAGGATTTATATAATCGGGAACCTCTGTAACCAGACCTATTGTGTCACTTGAATGTTGATCACATTTTACAGCACGCAGCCATATATACCTTTATAATTTATAATGTGTTAAACCTGTAAAGTTGACCACAGTTTTAAGAAATGGGTGTTGGATGCCTTCTTCCAAGGGTCCTTGGCTTGAACATAACAGAGTGAGTATTTGGCTGTCACCTCTTTATACAACTTTATACAACCCCCCCTCTCCCCCAGGTATCACTGCAAGATTTCATACTGTTATGTATGTTTGCGCCGTGATGTACCATGCGCCGTAATGTCCGCGAAATAATTTCCGCGCCATAATTTACGTGCCATCATTTTCGCGCCGTGTTAACATGCGTCGTTATGCCCCATGCGCCGTTTTGTCTGCGACGTCATTACCGCTACGTGACGTCCGCGCCGTGATTTCTGCGCCATAAAAACCAGACACCATTACGGTGAGCAATTTATTACATATTCACACTAATATACCCGGTTTACGCCGACCGTCACGTCGCCTATGCTACCTTTCGTCCTATTGTTAACTTGGCATAGGGCTCATAAGTCCCGCCCCTTTATGACCCAGTTGCCACGTGACTATCCCAAAAAACCCCTACTTCCGGAGCTAACGTGCTAGACCTGCTATATAGGCCGCATGCTATATACAGTTTCTGTAATCAGGTTGCCGTTTGTGGTGTTGATCTGTGTAATAAACTGTATAGTGGAATATGACATTAATATATATTTTGTTTATTAAGATATAAGACCTTTGTCACGACTAACAGATGACTGCAACACAATCAGAAATACACAGGAAGTGCCCGTTGGAACAATGGCTTTACAAGGACGCTTTGCTCTGGAAGTAGCAAAACTCCTTCCTTAACCACGCCCTCTGACGTTTCACTTATGAGCCCTATTAAACTAGGAGTGTGCATTCAACACACAAGGACCGTGCATGTGGACTTGTCACCACTGCATTGAACTCGGCTGTTTGTAAACACAAGAACGTGTAGAGATCGTAATACTGATCTTGGAGGGGTTGCTGTGCACCTCCTTATATACCGTTGTATGTTTACATGTTGTCGAACATTCCAAAACCCTTTAGAACGACCCACGTTCGTGGGAC
This sequence comes from Dysgonomonas sp., assembly GCA_031546965.1. Classification (GTDB taxonomy): domain Bacteria; phylum Bacteroidota; class Bacteroidia; order Bacteroidales; family Dysgonomonadaceae; genus Dysgonomonas_A. Next base: position 2,601 of record JAVBJR010000796.1, on the reverse strand, counting down.
ACTATCTTTGGGGTTCTCAGAGGGTTCGAGAGCCATAAACATAAACAACAACACTTTTGTATATACTGTATTCCCAATTATGGACAATGAAGTGTATGGGGTGGTACAAGGGCATGCATACATGTACCGAATCACCCAAATACAACCCATAACATTCTATAAGGTTAGGCAGGGGTTGTTAGGTATACAATATGTTTATACTTAAAGGTTTCTATAGACGCATTGACATTGAGCAATTAAATTTGCACAAATTGTCAATGTTTGAAGTAATAAGGCTATTTTGAATGCAATAGTCAATTCTTTAACCAGGATATTTTTAAACCTTGTAGTTGAAATTGGGTTCTTGGTATCCTTAAGGTAACATATTTTCCCTTAATAAAAACCCTGCCCACAGATTGCAGAGTATACAGTGCAACCTGTCAAAATGAAAACCCTCACATGTTGACCACTTTTGATGGAACCAAAAAATCCCATAAGTTTTACATGCAACCTGACCACCTGCATAACTTGAATGTTGACCACACCAATTTAATATACAGGGTGATAGAAAAAGTGCAGCTTCATGGACACATGTCAAAAACTGTGAACAATTCAACAGAAGTGATTGCATCTCCATCAGCAAAACTTGTCTTAGGCTACTAGTTCCAATTTGAAAGCATAGTACAGCATACCAGAATTAGTCTGGTCAATGCATACTAGTGTACGCATCCCACGTGTGAAAAGTGAAAACCAAACTTTTGCAATTAAATAAGTTCACATTGGCATCCCGGTCAGGTCGAGCGATACACTGTATGTGCCTTGTATTATCTCTATTTTAGCTCATATTTTACACATTAAATGGCATTTTCTTCACTGCGATTTCTTTAAAGCAGTGATTATGTTTCCGCAATACCTATGTTCGTACCCACATAAAAACCATGAAGACCTCCTAGTGTTTTGAGGAATAAGTTCACCAACATGCATGACATGATGCGTCATTGCAGTCTGCATGAGATAAACAATATCCACCATATTGGAAAAGTTGTACTACTCTGCAATTGGCTGTGTTGAGTATGAGGTGCACACATCTGCATGCAATGCAGTCCTAAAATTAATTGTCACTAATATTATTGTCATTATCACCAGAGTTGACACTCCAATCCCCCCTAATTAGGTGGCTCAACTGGAAAGGACAAGTGTGTTCGTTTTTTTTTAATAGTTGAATGGCCCTCATTTTTTAAATGAGCTTTGTACAATCAATATAGTATCTGATATGACATTGGCATACACTATATCAGTTTATTCCTCTTCTCATAATAACAATTCCAGTTTGTGATTTTGTTAGATTGAGTGCTGTTTTATCGCATTACTGTTATGTGTCTCGTAGGTCGTAGTTGTGGTTATACCTGATGAAATACCCTATGTTGGTCCGAAACATGTCATACATGTCCTAGGACATTGGAATTGTTATGAGAAGAGGAATAAACTAATATATTGAACTAAATCCTCATATTATCCTCCAATGATGAATTTTGACATTGGCATATTCCATTGGATGAAGTGAATGGCACCTGTGAAAACAATGAATAGGCAAAATACGAGCGTGCAATCAAAACACGCGATTGGATACGAGTCATTGAATACAATATGTGTATATAAATGCAATTTTTTTGAGCAGCTCTTACAAGGGACTTTCCGGGTTACGAGTAACGGGAGTAACGGAGGTCTTACTTTGATTGTAGTGCTGCGGCGACGTTTGGCGAATGCAGTCCGTCGACTCGGTGGAGAGACGTCCAACAGGCTCGAGGCTGCGGCCGTCGATCACCACTTGCGCAGGTACGTCGCGTTACGTCCGAGGTGCGACCGAAGTAACAGACAAACTCACACAGTAGCAGCATCCATGTTTATTCCCATACAGTACGTTCAGTTGCGCTCGACACACGTTAATCCAACATACGACCCCAAGTCAAACCGACAGCGGTTCCCCGTGCTAACTACCCCGTTTGTCCTTCCTTTCCCCTTTTTATCTGCTTTTCCCTCTTCTCGAATATTCTGCGATGGCACCGCCCCTTGGAAGAACCCTCTGGAACCTTCTCGGTCCTTCTGGTGACGTCATCAGGTCGTTGTTCGCTGCGCGCCCTTGTTGGGGTGTCCAGGCGGTCGGTCGTTCACCTTGTCGTGCGGGGAAGCCGTCGTCATGGCCCCTTACACTCTGAACAGAGCACAGACCAACTGAAAAGCAGCCAGCACAGAATACGACAGAAAAGCAGCATGGAAATGATGCCAATTAGGTTAATGCTGGCACTTGCACCGTTTGCTTTTCTCCAATCAACAAAAATTAGTTTCAGAAGTAATTGACTATTTTCCCAATCGAGATGTGCGCATGCGCACAAATGACCTTCAATTAGTTACTGGTTATATGGCTGGCAGCTAGATAACGCTGCATGATCGGGGAAGCTGTTAATTGGTTAATTTGAGCAATGACCATTTATTTGAAATATGTCTCATTGGCGATTTTGCGCATGAGCTCATACTCTTCAATTTGTTACTAGTTACATGGCTTTAGCTAGAGGCGCTGCGGTATTGGGAAAAAGGTCAATTGTGGCTACAAAGTTCTGTTTG
>JAVBJR010000021.1:0-7328 GCA_031546965.1 Dysgonomonas sp. | reverse complement strand
CCAGGGGGAGGGGAGTACGTTCTCACAGTACAAATAAAGCAACATACCTTAAAAGAATTCTTTCTGAAAGGCAATTTGCAATTAATTCTTTTGTGAATTCGTGATTGTTTATGTTATGTCACACTTTTCAATACCCCTACCCCCCACATGTCACATTTTGTCACGTTTTGCGGAACCCCCACCCCCCTCCCCCCCCTTGGAGCGTGACATCATTTATGGATGGCCCCTTACAAGATTTTTGACACCCATAGAATCGTATGTATAAAACAAAGTTGCATCTTATGGTGCAACAAATCCTTTTTACGAAGAGGATAATTCTTAGCTAGAATCTTATTACAAGAATGCTGCATTATACATTGGTGAGAATAATACGACGATTTATAATAAAAGATTGGATCACAGATGCCACCAGTGTATTCGTTTTATTAGCATAGCCAGTAATGGCAGTGCGGACTTCTGCATTTTATGCATCTCATAAATCTATTCTTGAAGACAGTAATTTCCTTTTCTGTGAATTGCTCCTCACATCTGTTAAGTGTCCTATATGCCATTTGACAATTGTTTGACCGTTCAAACTACGTAAAACTTGTAATACACTTGTTTAATAAACTGGCGGTAACATGAAAGGATCTTAACATTGCAGTAAATTTTCCTAGGGCCAAAATGCACGTTAAACGTTTTGCTAATTAACATTTGGCATTGCAGCTAATACTTTCCGGATAGATCACGTACGTTGTCAATGGCTTCACTGCAGTGGGCTTGCAATATTCTATTAATATCTGGTATACAATACATGCTAGAGAGTTTTCACTAATAACTTACGGGTTACATGACCATTTGTCTGCAGTATATAACACTGCAAGAACAGCATATTACTGTACAGAGTTTAAACTTTTTTCAATAGAACATATTACGTTCAGTGCAACGTTTCCTCCTGCCATATTGATGATATATAACGCACACCGAGATCGAAGCCCTATGCTAAATTTTTACGTTTAATTGTCCGTTTACGTCTGTATATGGCTGCAAAGATGGGTTGGGAGACTATACAGCAGTGCGCACGAGTGCCAATTATAAAAAATTCATGGTTTCGTTAACATTCAATTGTCGGTACCGGTACCAATAACAGAAGTAGGGGAGATGACCACATGACCACCCTGGGCATACATTGATGTGCGAGCAGTATGCGATTTCCAAAATCTGTATTCGCATGCCTTTCCAACATTATATGTGGGCCATCTAAAAAGTATTAAGCGTTTTTTACATAAAAAATACAAAGCTGTTGTAATGCCAAATGTTAATTAACAAAACGCTTAACATGAACCATGTAACATTATTATTAAAAATATTACCGCATTTATCAAAGTATTTCTTGGACCCAGGAAAAATTACTGTATTGGCTTTGGTACTGGCTAAGGTAATATCATATTGCTGCCAGAGTATTAGGCATCTTTATTGCAAGTTTGACCTAGTTTGAACTGTCAAACTTTTGTCAAACGGCATATAGGTCACTTAACAGCAGTTATGAGTGAATCATATAGTACAGGGAATTAATTTTTACTGTCTTCGGAAAATTATTTAATGGATGACAAACAATAATCCACAAAATGCAGGAGTCGCACCGCCATTGCTAGCCGCAACTATGACACTATCTGTTGAGATTGTTAATAATACATCTTCCTTCGCTTTATGTACCCTTGCTGTATTAATGGTATGACCCGTTTTACGGTGTTGACCTCAGGGTCGCTACAGTTATGTCTGAGCTTTGTTTATGCAACAAGTTTCGTTTTGCAATAAAGTATTATATGATCCAGCTTACTCCGAGATAGTCGTGTGCATATGTTCAATCGTTCCTATTCAACATTGTTTCAAATCACCTACGGCTTCTACAGGTTATGGGCCCAGGATACTAAAAAGAACTTGTGTCCTGCACTGAAGTCACATCAAGTGTGAAAGCAACTGCGTGTGTGTGAGGGAAACTGTATTCTGAACAAAAAGAAGTGCTGAGTGTGTTTCAACACAAACTGTTGACCACACCCTTGTGAGACAAAGGAACACTATCGACAATGGCTAACCCTGTGTTCAATCAAGGAATGCATACCATTGACAAATTAGACGGGAAATGAAATTACAACAAATGGAAATTTGCAATGGAAATGCTTCTGGTGGATAAGGATTTGTGGGAGTTTGTCAAAGGCAAAACGACTGAAACTGATAACCCTGTAAAGGCAAAAACGGTATTTGCTGTGATAGTTATGGCTGTAAAACCACATATTTACGTTGTGATTCTGAGATCTCTCAGTACGGCCTGGGAAGGCAGCATGGGATGAGTTGAAGAAACGGTATGAAGATACAAGTTTCTTTCGTAAAACAACTTTGATTGCCGAGTTGATTGCCATACGATTTGATGAGTACAACAATATGGCGGAATATTTGAATAAGAAAAAGGCCGTGGCACAGAAGCTAAAGGCGATTAACACCAATATCCAGGATGACTCTCACTGATGTGATCCTAGCTAGCCTGCCAGATATGTATAAACCACTTGTAATAACACTAGAAAATTGTGGGAAAGAGATAACAACAGATGTGGTTATTACTAAATTGTTACAAGAAGCTGACAAGGCTACATCAAAACAGGTGGATGCTGAATCTGCTCATGTTCTCAAGGGCAACGGTCCAAAGAAACGTTTCAAGGGAATGCAACACGTGCCACAAAGTAGGCCATAAAGCCTCTCAGCGTTGGAGCAAACTTCCAGCTCAAAGAGACGAGGACAAGAAGAAAGAGGTTTCTCCTGAGTGCTCATATGAATACCAAAAACCATGATACAGCAATGAGAAAGAGCGATTGGTATATCAACTCTGGGGCTTCATCACACATGACTTCGCAGGTAAATTGGGTTGAGAATTTCTGCACTGAAACTCCAATACAAAATCAAACAGGTCAAGGGTGCTTATGATCAAGCGGGATTGGAGATGTCACCTTGCAAATTAGATTGAATGGCCAAATTGCTATATTGCATTTGAGCAGTTTTGGTGGTACCTGACCTGCGTGAGAACTTAATATCAGTGACCAAGTTACAAGCTGATGGACTGAAAGTCGAGTTTGACAATAATGTGGTAGTGCATTGCAAGCGGGATGGCAAGGTTCTTCTTGCATATGCAGAAGAGGACAACGGCCTATATTGTTTGGACATTGCCTGGGAGAAGATTCACTACGTCTCAGAGAAGTTGACGTTTACAATTAGGCATTAACCTCTCGGACATTTAAGCATTGGTTGAATGAGACGTTTGAAACATGGCTGGAGGAGTAGATTACACAGTCCCTCCAGACCAAGGTTTTTATGCAACATGCATAATGGGAAAGCAGCATCGTACTGCATACCAAAGGAAAACAGTTCAAAGGGCAACAAGCATCCTAGAACTGGTGCACTCAGATGTGCTTGATTGATGACTTAATGCGGATGACCTTCGTCTTCTTCATGAAAGCGAAAAGCGAGGTTCCTGAACAGTTCCAGAAATCCAAGACATATGTGGAGAAGCACACAGGAAGACGCATCAAGAAGCTAAGGGGAAAAAGTATGTCAATTTGGGCATGCAGGAATTCCTAAAGTTGGAAGGAATCACACATCAGACCACAGCCTTGTACTCTCCAGAGCAAAATGGCGTAGCGAAGAGGACAAATATAACAATGGTTGAGATGGCGCGAGTGATGCTGACTGATGCCCATTTGCCAAGGAGTTTTGGGCTGAAGCTGCAAGTACAGCATGTTATTTGAAGAATCGGTCACCTACTGTAGTAGTCAAAGACCCCCATATGAAAGCCTAGACAGCCAAGAAGCCAGGCCTGAGCAATCTGAGTCGTTGGTTGCACAGCATTTGTGCTGAACCCAATTAAAAGTAAGAATTGGATTGGAAATCTTTGAGATGATCATTACTGGCTATGGTGAAGACACCAATATATACCGTTTGCTAGCCATGGATACTCTACAGTTGATGGTATCCAGAGATGTCACCGTTGTGGAGAGCCAGATGGCAGCACATCATGCCAATAATGAGGACTCCGGGTCGTTTCTTGTGGAGGTCAACAACTCCAACGATGTTCCAGCTGAAGCCGTTGCAACATTCCATAGCAGACCTGAGAGTGAACTGGCGGTAGGTACTACCAGCAGCAGATGACAACCAACCAGAGACAGGTGCGGTCCAGGATGCAGATGACCTGCAGGAGTGCATGCAGACACAACTCGAGCAGTCCTCTGTTGATGTCCAGGTGCAAAGATACTATAAACCGCCCGCTCATTTGGGTTTTGATGATTGTGCACAATTTGTATTGTCATATTCCAAAGCCAATTTCAATGAGTGTCTTTCGATTGTTCTGAGGGATACTTGTGCTTTGTTAAGTGATGCTCATGAACTTATTGAGGCAGAGAATGGTGACCCAGATGTCCAAGGAAGGCCTGATGCCGAAAAGTTGCGAAAAGCAATCCAGGGAGAATATGGTGGCATCGTAAAGAATGGTACATATGAATTGGTGGAGCTGCCATAAGGTAGTCGTGCCATTGGCAATAAGTGGGTTTTCAAGATAAAGCACAATTCTGAAGGGTCCATTGTTCGTTACAAGGCATGCTTGGTCATCCAAGGTTGTTTCCAGAAAGATGGTGTAGACAATGAAGAAACGTTTGCTCTGGTGGTGAAGTACACAACCTTACGCATGCTGATTGTGATGACGGTATTGTTTGATTGGGACATTACCCAGATGGATGCGGTAACGGTTTACTTGATTGGCGATATAGAAGAAATCTATATGCAACAACCCAAGTTGTACGAGAAGCAAGGCAATAATAATTTTGTGTGCATATTGAACAAGGCATTATATGGCCTTAAACAGGCTGGCAGGTCGTGGTATGCTAAACTAGATGGCATGTTGCATGGTATTGGTCTTGTAAGTGCAGCATTCGACTGTTGTGTCTACTACCACATCAAGAAGGGCAAGGTCTTGATCATTACAGTATATGTAGATGACTTGTTGATTTTCTCAAGTAATGTGGCGATGAAAGCATGGCTGCAGCTGGAGCTCACAAAGCAATTTAAGATGAAGGACCTCGGAACAGTTCACCACATACTTGGAATTTGTGTCATTCGTGACCGTAAGAAGGGGACCATAAGATTAGACAAATCACATTACATTGAAGGCTTATTGAAGACCTGGCATATGCATGCCTGCAAACCATTGGTCCGAAATATTGTTTTATCAAAATTGATGGAGCCAAAGATGGAAGCTGAAAGGGAAGAGATGAGATAACTCCCATATCAATCAGTAATTGGCTAGTTACTGTATGCAGCACTGGCAACACGCCAGACTTAGCACATGCCATTGCGGTGCTTAGCCAGTATTGTGTGAATCCAGGGAAACCTCACTGGGCAGCAGTGAAACGCGTGATGAGATACCTCTGAGGAACAACTCACTTGAAGTTGGTATTTTCAAGAGACGGAAATAGTACCCTTGTCAGGTATGCAGATGCCGATTACACCAACTGTGTCAACGACATAAGGTTGTCCTCGGATTATGTTTTCCGATTGCTGGGTAGGGCGATTTTGTGGAATTCGAAGAAGCAACCAAACCCAAGCTTGTCTACGACTGAAGCAGAATATATATATGTCACTGACAAGAGCGTGTTTGGAGGCCATATGGTTACGTCGTGGGCTGATAGAACTAGGCTTAGAAGGAGGAAATTTGCTCATCGAAATCTTGTGATAACAGGGGTGCAGTAGACCTATCCAGGAATACGGTGTTTCATGCCAGAACGAAACACATTGACATGCACCACCATTTCATTTGATACGCTATAGGCCAATGTATGGTAAAGATTACTTGGATCGGAACTGAAAATATGATAGCTATTTCGTTGACCAAGGTATTGGATTCCCAAAAGATGGAGAAATGTGGTCATGTAAACAGTAATGGGTTTGAATTGATGCCCATAGCCTTGGAAGGGGGAGTGTTGAGATTGGTTATGATACATCTTCGACCGCCTTTTGTACCCTCACTGCGTTGTATGGTATCAACTGTTACTATGGTGTTGACCTAAGGGTCGCAACAGTTATGTCTCAGCTTTGTTTATGTAACAAGTCTTCCTTTGCAATTGTTCAATAAAGTATTATGTGAGCCAGCTTACTCGGGTATAGTCGTGTGCTTCATTTTGTTCTTTCCTGCTCAACATTGTTTCCAAATATGAACTGCGGACTCTACACTGTGTAGATATCCATAACATCCAATTGTCTCTTACGAAACTTTGCAATTATTACAAACAAATTTGTACAGGTTACAATTTTAAACACCAATCTCTTTCAAGCTAATGTAAAATTTGCGCCATCTAGTGAGTGTTAATTAGAGACCGTGTTCCAATCAAAAGTGTAAAAAGATGACAATTTGGCTATTTGATTGTACCGCTAACTCTTAAACCCCTTTATGTGGATGGTGCAGAAAACTCAGCTATGCTCACTCTTATATACTTTGTTTAATAGTGTTTTATTGTTTCATTACTAGAATATGTTACTTTTCCGGGTTCCAAAAGATGCAGAATAACGTTAAGTTAATTGCACTAGCTTCCTTGATACCTGACACAAGTCAGAAGATTTTCCAGGCATGGATCACTGTAATGGTGCGAAAATATGCTACTAATGTCCATCAATTAGTGGAATGGAATTGGGGGGAATTTATGTGGTTATTGGCTTCAAACCAGACAATAAAACCTACTAAACTCATAATCAGTCATAGTTGGCAGACTGCACATTGGTGTGGGTAATGTTAATGCATGACGAAAAATAGTCCCGTTTCTGGCAATTTGCTAAGGCGCTCTTGCAAGCAACCATTTTTTCTCTGCCTGACGGGCTCCCTATTGGCCAGGAAATTCACGTGACCGCGAGTAGAGATACATCTCCAAGTAACAAGGCTACCCCTATCCCTTAACATCTGCCAAATATGACTGATCTTTTACTTTACTGCCTTAGTAGAATGAATAACCACGTGTACAGTCATTCTGAGGTCAAGTTCATATTCATAAGCTATCACCTGATTGGCTGTCCTATTTGCTACCATGTATTTCCTTGCCAGTGTCAGTTCCTCCATTGTGTATAAAGAAAATGACAGTCTACATTTCATGGTGTTCGCATCTACCACGTGCATTTGTGGTGTAAAATATGACTGGCACATTATAGGTCACTTTGCGCAATAAACACCGACTCGGAAACAATTCCCACGTCAGTGTAATATGGCGATAAGAGAGAAAGATACACGCAAGTCTTAATTTTGATTATTGGTGGGGTGAATT
>JAVBJR010000462.1:0-10756 GCA_031546965.1 Dysgonomonas sp. | reverse complement strand
TATGAAAAATATGGCACAACTAAGACACTCGAAACACCTTAAAGAACGTTAAAACAAAATACGGAAAATATTGGATCACAATTATTATGAAAAAACGTGGAAAAATGTCACCCATAGGAATACATGGCAAAATCGGCGCCCCCTGGTGGACAAAGGTGCCGGGGCAAAAGCTGTAGCACATCCTCTTAAGCCCAAAGGCAACTTGAACAATTAGGAAGTTTCATGGGACGCAATCATATCATTCTCATTTATAAAAAGGAATCCAAACTTGGTAACAGACAATCCATTACAAAATCAATGACAATTATATAAATTCAACTGAGTAAACTTAATTGATTACAATGGATGATTTAAAAACATACGTATTAGTATAGTAAATTACATAATAGGTGGTGCCTATGTTGCTTTTGCGCACTGAGCATATTTTCAAGTTCGTCATTTTGAATGCAGTATTGCTTATTTTAAGTAGGTGTGATAAACGGTTTCCATGTGTTCTGATTGCAAAATTAGTGAAGAAGCAGTTCCGTTAAAATTGTATACATTTATGAGAATGGATTTATTGCTTTCTTCACAGGCAGCTGTTAAGAAATCGTAAATAATCGCGGTCCTCCTTTCTGACAGATATTTGCAGGAGCGCCTTTTGAATGTCGGCTGTAATCCCAATGCGACCTTTTCTGAATCGTGCCATTAAAGCCGGTATTAGCTCTATCTGGTTTGGACCTTTCTCTAAACGGTCATTTAATGAAGGACATTGTTTGTTCTTTGCTGATGTATTGTTCATTCTAGTTGAGCAGTTTATGATCAACATGTTATACAACTCATTCGCCTGTCACATGATTATCACGTCCTGCAAAGGAGCAAAGGAGCAACGTTGCAAATTCACAATAACTGCATTTATATCTAGCCATGATAAGGATAAAGTATGTTCAGCATTAGGAGAAAATCATCTCGGAAGATTTTCATGCAACAAGTTACACATAAGTCATTATTGCAGTTTACTACGATTAGTGCTTTAAAATTACCCAGAATGCACTCCGTTTGGAACCAAAGGTGTGAACTTGTGACCAATGAGCTGTTGTGACTGAGCTAGCACAGTAAATATTCAATTTATTGGATAACACCCAAGGTATTGAAACAATGATCATTACACATGAATAAAAGTTCAAATAGTCATAAAAAATGGCAGAAATGTGCATCTTGGCGATTAGTTTCGAGGACCTGGATTTGGATTTTATAAGCAAGTTTTGGGATATGACTAACATTAAAATATTACATTAAAGAAATTAGAAATTTAATTACAAAGACATCTTGAAAGAATTAATTCAAAAATGTACGCAACAAACAATAAAGTGAAATCAAATTAATCGCGGCTCGTCGCGTGCATTTTACGTATCCATAAGGACTTCTCTATTAAACACACAATTAGAGCTACCACAATTCCCAATCCCAAAATAACTAGCAAGTACCAAATTAATGAAAATGCGACTGGGTTCAAAACAGATTTCGGAACATATTTAAAATCGAAGTGCGCATTCATTAATCTGTTCATGGCTCCAATTTCTCTCATTTTCAGTGTTCTGCAAATAAAGTTAAAATGTTGATGGATGTAAGTAAAATACTTTAAATGACCAAAGGAGAATATTTACATTATGTGAAATATTTCCATAAAATCAAAGTCCAATCTTGAACCGAACACAAAAGGGTATTTCAATGTGGCATCTTCTACAACTCCAAGTTCAGGAACCACCCTCATAGGTTTTAATGCAATAGAAGCAATAGCAGTGACCGCCGTCCAATTGCCATTCTTCAATTTGTCAAATAAGACGGTAATGTTGTCATGCAGTACATGATCAAACGCATGGTAAACACAACCGAACCCATTTGTCTCCAAAACTGGACACTGAAAAATGAAAGGCAATATCTCTAAGTACCAAGAACATTGACATTCCAGCACATTGTCAACAATTAACCCATTCAAACATCTTGTGATTCACGTACATACGATGAAACCAGAAGAACATAAAAATTAACGTCCGAATAACCAAAAGTGCTATTTGGGATGTTGTCGGTGTTAAAAGGAGTCAACTTCTTGAGGGAAAATATTTTCTTTGTAAACATTGTTATATAAATGCTGGAGAAAATGAAAAACAAAATGTTGTACGTGACGAGAATCCATTTTGATGATACCGTCGGACCTTGTTGCCATTCACCTGATTAGAAAAAGTAATATAGTTAAATATGCTAGTAGCAATTATGAGACTCACCTTGCATTAATAGATAAAACAATGTACTTTGAAAAAATGTCAGCCCATGCAGCGAAATAATGTTGACCATTTTCGACATGGCCTTCGTTCGCACTTTGATATTTCTCTGCAATTTTGGACTTCCGTAATAAATCAGCAGAAAGCAGCAGTTTGCCACGATTATGCAAACAAATAAACAGATCCAAATAGTGGAGCCAATCAAGGTAACCAAGTCAGCAATCGCTATTTGCTCGTCTTCATTTCGAACAAAGAAAGCAACATAATCCGTGAAAAATCGGGGATAGAGGTGGTAAGCCATGTCGCCCCACACAAATGAAAGTGGGTGTAAAAAAATGTCAGGTGCCTGTGGAAATCACAATCTGTTCACTTTCCGTAAGTAATATTCAACATTCATCGTAACACGTTTAATTACACGTGTGGCATCTTCCGGAAACTTCTTGTAATACATAGTATTGCGCGTATCGAGTCTTCTGCACTGAATTCTAGAGAATTCAGATAAATCATTTGCATAGAAAATACAAGGCGGACATAAAGTCTTGCCCTGAATACAAAATCCATTGTACAAAAACTATCCTTAATACAAACATGTGGCTTACAATAAGTTGTAGTCTAACTCCAAAAGTTTGTTTTTTCCCATCAGGTCAATACAATTCAATATGTGCCCTGTTTGTTGCAACAGATGATATGGCAGCTGTTATTCTGGCCTTCAAAGTTGCAATATCAGCACTAGGTGATGCCGTAAACAGCATGTTTATATTTAGCTTAGTTTGGCGGCTGGTGGCGCAGTGGTTGGAGCACTCGCCTTGTACCTCTGTGGTCCCGGGTTCGATCCTGGGTCTAGCTTATGCACAGGAGTTTTTCTAGTTATCCTGCCAGTCTGCGATGGGTTTCCTCCGGGTTCCCCGATTCCCCCATCTTCTAATTAACTAGAATACCTTCATAGGGATTCGCTGTGGACCCTCAAAATTGTGCATTAAAAATGCTTGCGTGCAGCCCATATGGGTCTACGGGCTACGGGTTAGCACGCTTGCGTGCTTGTGAAGTTATTGGATAGGATAGGAGGGGGGCCCCCGGGTTAACACACTGCTTGTTTATAAGACCCGTTAGCATCAGGATTATTATTATTTAGCTTAGTTTTTGTACAATGCATTTTTAACCTGGACCAGATTTTATACATTAACACCAAATCATGCTATGCACATTCATTTACCTAAATTTCATGTAACTTTGCAAATCCCTGATATAATGACCTCCGAATCCAGATAAGGTGTTATTTTTGCATGCAGTAATTGACCTATAATGCTGTTCACAGAAAAACATAAGTACATACATGTTATTACAATTTTAACTGACATGGTTTTGGATGGTACTCTGTAACTTAAAGATGAACAGAAACAGTTTTCTAACCCCCCTTGAAACTTTCTGCAGCAGTGCTGTAAGTTGTATCGAATTAAGGTGCACTAGTTTCGAACGTGTAGTGTTGTAACGGCCCGGTTCCCCGACAACCATTTACTTACCCCCAACACCCCTAAATATGGCGAGGATGAACTTTCCCTCGCCAGGATGAGCACAGGAAGTGCAAAGGGCGGCTGAGTGCCGTGTACATAAAAACTCAGACATGCAAATCCGTATGAAGTCATGACCGGCCTATTAAATTAAGATAGCAACGGTAATGACCAACCAGTGATGGTCTGAAAATTACATCACTGTCTGCCAATGAAATGGCGTGGGAAATGGCAAAGTTGCATTTACCCAGTATATCAAAAGGTATATAAAGGGTTGTAAACCCGAAAATATATCTTGTTCAAATATAAGATCTCGTGGTGCTACCCGAAGTGCTGCCGGATTGTGGTTTCACCAAATCTGGCATTGTCAAGCCTAAAGTGGCACAGCTATTTAGCGGAGTTGGCCCAGCCAGTGGCCAGTGTAAATATGATTGGATGTGATCTTTATTAAACCCAGTTTATTCTTACACCAACTCGACAAGTGTGTGCGTTTATTCGCGTTTGCAACAACACCACTGACAGGGTTGTTACAGTGTATTTTCGTGTTATTTAATGTGTAATAATTTAGGTACTGTCTCGCAGTTGTGTTAATGTATGGGTGTGTGTACCTCTTCTAATCCCCCGAGAGGGGAGAGGAATAAATAATTAATTGATTTAACATACCTCACTGTATGCAACAAACACGTTTTTGTCTTGCATATAGCCATAATAGTGATGTGTTTTCCGCGTAAATATAAAAGACCCATCAGGGATCATTTTTCTAAGCGGAACTGCCAAGAACCTTGTTTCGCTTTTCCTTTGAAACGAATAAAAGTTCAGATTTTGGAATGGCACGCGTCCATGCACCTGGATTAGGGAATCAACAACAAAAAGTTCCACAATATACATTTTGCTAACGCACAAACCACAAAGACTGTTATTACATATACAAACCCATTCATTAATAGGAGCATTCAAAAGCAAAGCTTTTATGTGCTTATCTGTAGAATATCTTTTGATAGCCTTAGGTATGCATTTTCCAACAAAGATTGCCTTACCACGTATATATTCTTGCTTAAATCCACTAGTATCCTATAAGATCAGCTGTTTAGGAAGTGATCTAGTGTGACATTAGAAAACAGATCCATTTCCACTTACAACATCCGGATTAATGTAGGAAGAAAGAGTTGATGAATCCAGCAGGAAAATTGTAACTTCATTCAACATCGTGTCAACAAAATCATCAACTTCATCCGACCGTCGCGGATAACTGTGTACCCTGTACCTGTCAACTATGTTAACATCCACCTCTCGTTGTACAATTCGATAGAATTCTGCTTGCATTTCACGTGCTATAATTTCTTCAACATGGAACAGCAGTGTTAGAGTCTTTTAAATTGTCCACCCTTACGTGTACTCCGGTTACTGACTTTATCCCTGAAAGTGGGAGAACATAAGATTTTCCCCCTTGCTCTAACCCTTGCTAATTGGCCAATTTCATGGCCTCCAACATGGTGGCCAAAGTGAGGAAAATGGAGGACAAAGTGAGGCAAATGCTGGAATGTGTGGCAGAAAACCAGTTTTCTCTCATTGTAACCTTCCAGCCCGTATTAGAAGTTACAGTACTGCATTTCAGAAATAAAGAAAACCTGTTTAAACTTTTCAGCCAATGGTAGCTTACGTGAAATAGGTCAATTCTTATCACTCATATCACCATATTAAATGGGGGGGGAATTTATCACAGGAACAATTTTATATTTTTCCCCTTACAGGGATAGAAGCAGCAACCGAAATGCAGTATATCAATTTGTTTCGGTAGACGTACCATACTTTCTTTCGGTCACGATAGACACAGACACTGTCTTCCACTTTATAAGATGAGCCTTAATAGCACGCATGACAAAAGTAGGGGAACACCTTTTCGTAACATGCTCGACTGTTTCACCAGAAATCTTGGTAACAGGTTGAATCATATGACCCCTTATGTCTTCTATAGCTTGAGACAAGAAAGCAAGTACAAAGTACAACAAAGCAAAAGTTATGGGTGGTTCGAAAGCATACATAATTCCAAGAGCCGCAATGTACAAAATAATGTAGCATATGGCCATTGTGGATATCATTATAAATATCTATAACTGTCACAGGAGACATCTTAAAATGGTTTGCAGAAAATAACAGACCACTTGTTCAAGTGTGAGGTGAAATAGCAGCATGCGGTTCACACTCTGGTCACAAGTTAACAACAACCACATTACAAATTAAATTGTTTGTCATATTTACACATTACAAACTTTCTTTCATCTGTGGAGACCCTCGTCAAACAAGATGACATGTGAAGCATCAGTAATAGCATGGTTGTTACCACAATCCATTTCATGATCGCTATGACGCTACGAAAACTTGCAGCTCTATTGCAATACAGTCCGCATTACCACCAAATGTTACCTTTATATATTAGGAGGATGTTATTGTTACTCTGGTAACTGAACATGGAGTTAAAATGGCAGTTTTGCCAGCAACAATGTACAATTACAATTTGCGAAGGCTGCACATTGACAGTCATTAAATTGCGGGTAATATCAAAACATGGTTTGGCCAGCAACGCATAGCATCATTTGAACATTTTAATTTACTAATAATAAATGCCAACCGCAGTTAATAATAAATTACCAATAATTGCAGAGCTCTAACAAAATGGATACGCCCATCGCAAGCAATCAATATTTTTAGAAACATGTCACAAACTGTAAATTGCATTCACACTAATACCAATTTAGGGGAGGTTAAACATGCATAGCAATTATTTGGCCGATCAATACAATAATCCACGATAATTGGTATTTAGCCATATTGCACATTCACAGAATAATTATCCATTATATTTCAAAATTGCAAAATCGATACTCATTGCAAGAGCATTGCAATTGTTCTTCCAACAACAGTTATGGTCAATTTTTTATATAAATGTTCTTAACAATTGTGTTACTGTTTAATTAATATCACATTTATGCTTTCATCTGGTATGGGGATACATGCAGCAAATTTCCCATGTAACGGATCTGACATCACCTCACTTGCTGGTGGCCGCCATCTTGCTTTTTTGTGGTAGCCGCTGTCTTGCTGTTTGTGGTGGTGCTTCGTCTATAGTCGTTTCGGTTACAGTTGCATTTGCAGTCACATTTGCAGTTTACATCTGTTAAGCAAGGAATACTAAGGGCACTCTTAGTATTCCTTGGTTAAAGTTGACCTGATTGTTGTGGTAGGTGCATGGTTAAAGTGCAGTGGCACTTCATCTACAGTCGTTTCAGCTATAGTTTAGACAACCTAAAGCCATTAGGGAGACCTTGCGGACAAGTTCACCCAAAAATTGCAAGGGTCCACCAAGCAAATTTACATTCTACCTACGCTGGCCCACATCCCATGTTTATGGACTCTGTTAAACCAAACTGATCGATTAGATTAGGACAGGTTAGGTTCGTTTAGGTCAGGTTGCGTTAGGTGCTCCGTAAAGTTATTGTATGGGGGGGGGGTCTTCAGAAAAAAATTATAGGTCGAAACAAAATTGTAAGTGAGCCCATGAATTTTTTGGGGGGTGCCCTAGAAAAATTGTAAAGGGGGCCTTCCATTTTGCTTTGGAACGGGGGAACTCCGAAAATGTTTTTGTTTTATTTAACAAAATATGTAAGTGGTCTACCAAAACATTTTTTTTGTGGGGGGGGGGGGTCTCTTCCGCAATGAAAGCAAGGGTGCATACATTAATTGTTTAATTTCAAACAGTTCACAGCTTGCAATAATCAATGTAAGTGTGCACAAAATACATTAGGACCCTGCATTTCGGAAAACACAAATAGGATCACAGCATTTGAAGATTTACTACAAAGTTGCAATGATTTTATCACAGCATGTATTACGTGATTGAAGTCTCCAAATAAACCTCTCAACTAAACAAACAATTAAACAAATGGTAATTCCAACTCCTAAGATAGCCAGCAAGTGCCAAACTAATCCAAACACAACTGGATTTAACACGGGTTCAGGCACACGTTTAAATCCGAAGTGCGTATTAAATAACTTCTGGATGACACCAACTTCTCTCATTTTTAAGGTTCTGCAAAAAATAAGAAATGTAGCTTTTAATAATAAGGCAATAATCATTTTGAAAACATTAGGTTCAAAATATTTGATACTTCTAAAATTAACTTTAAAGTGTAATTTACAGGTTTAAGCAACACATTAAATCAATATCAAATACATCTTTCTAAATATTATTTTCATATGCAGAAGTATCATCAATTTATTCCTACATTTTATGGCACAATTATCAAGTAAATTACATTGCGTGAAAAATCTCCACAAAATCAAAATCCCAGTCCGATCTAAACGTGAAAGGATATTTTAAAACGAGATCTTTCACAATTCAAATTCCAGGAAAATATTGCAGTTCTTTTAATGCAATTGCAGAAACTTCAACAACAGCCGTGAAATTGCCATTCTGCAGTTCATTAAAAAGAATATGAATATCATCACGATGCCAGTAGGGTTGTATCTGTTTGTAGCAAGCGTCCGCATCACATGGATTAGATTTTACAGGACACTGAAACAAATATTTCAAATATATTACGGCTTAGCATTAAAAAGTTGCAAATACTATTCAAATTATTCATTGTACATATTTTGAAGTCAATAAAATAAAAAAATCTTTAATTCCGGAATAAGCAATTCTGCCTTTCAAAATGTCCATCGCATCAAATGGCATCAACTTCTGCAGTGAAAATATTTTCTGAGTATATAATGTCGTATAAATTCCGAAGAGAATGAAAAACATAATATTGTAAGTGAAGAGAATCCATTTCGATGACACGGTCGGACCTTGTTGCCATTCACCTTAATGGCAAATATAATACATCAATATGCACTCGCAAAGCTCATCTTGCATTATAACATGAAACAGTACATACTTTGAAAAAATGTCAGCCCATGCAGAGAAATTATGTTGATCACTTTTGACATAACTTTTGTACGCACTTTGAAACTTAGTTGCAATCTTGGACTTTGGTAATAAATTAAAAGAAAGCAGCAGTTTACAGAAATCACACTGAGGCATATGCCAATCCAGATATTAGAACTGATTAAGGAAACCAGATCTGTCAGTGATATCTGTTCATCTTCATTTCTAACAACAAATACCACATTATCCATGAAAAAATATGGATACATGTGGTAGTTTTCCCGTTCGCACCATTTTACGTTAGACATCAAGAAAATATCAGATACCTGTGGAAATCACAATCCGTGGGAATACAACAACTGACAAAAAATATTCGCACAAACTTCACTTTGTGCAAAATCAGTGCTTCCACACAGTACAAGGCGCATTTCAAAAATAAAAGATCATTTGAATATTAAACAAACGACAGAAGCAAATACAACACCTGGCTAAAAGTATTAGACCACCTATAGAAAACAGCATTCTCCTGATTCCGAGTTAAAATCATGTCAAGCATTGGCTGTGTAGAAAGTTTATTCATTTACCACAGACTTCAGCACGGTTTGGACTGTGTATACAAATAATATGACATTTCATTCACTTTAACAAAAGGCAAAACAAACAGATTTGCATCCTACATCCCTGGACATAAATATTAGACCACTCGTAATGCAAGACAAAAGTATTAGACAATGACACCTCAAATTGAAAATATGATGAAATTCACTGTCTCCAGGTATGATTAGGCAACATGATTTGCATTGAAACGTGTAAACAATGATATAAATAGCCAGATACATATGTATGTACCCTATATTCTATAATAGAAATAGCACTTAAGAAGGAGCTATCAATTGATGTGAAGGAACGCATAATTGAACTGTTCCAGAAGAATTGTTCACACAGAAGCATTGGCAGTCAGTAACAAGCAAGCCTACTGTACAATATACAATATCCAAGTTTCGAACAACATGACTTCTTAGAACAGCTAAAAAAAAAACTGGTAGACCACAAATGTCAACTCGCCGGGATTATCCGCGCTGGCCACGGAATCCAGGTGGCGCTGCGATCAACGCCAAATACATGGAGTCTATAAGGACGCTGCATGGCAGCTGCAAGGGGTACACGGCCGTATTCACACCATACGTTTGACGGTGATTTCGACACTTCAAAGCGATTTCTGGGAATATGGTTGTTCCCCGCTGGAAACGGGTAGCAAAATTAGATTCCCTGTCCATATTTCACCCAAAAAACATTTCAGCTTAATTTAATCCGTCGTAAATACTTCGTAAAACCATGTAAAACCCCGAAAACACAAACCAAAACACGGGCGATATAGGCGCCTGTACCCCTTGCAGTGTGGGTTCGTTGCGTTCTCGCCAGGTGTCGCCTACTTTGGCGGCCGACGCGAATAGGATACTCCGATCAATCTGCAAGAAAATGTGTCACTCTTGTGCAAATGATCTCGCTAAAGAATGGAAGAAGCATGGTGTCAATGTGTCAGGACGTACTGTCAGTAGGCGCTTAAATTCAATGGGATACAAGTCATGTAAGGCAAAGATAAAGCTATTCATTACACCTCGTCATGCCAAGTTACAGCTGCAATGGGCTAAACAGCACAAGTCATGGACCCAAGAGCAGTGGGACACAGTCATTTTCTCAGATGAGAGTCGCATATGCCTGGGATATGGTGATAATGTGCGCACAAGAGTGTGGAGGCTGCCAGACGAGAAGTTCAACAAGGCCTGCCTTCAATCGAGTGTAAAATTTCCTCTAGGAATTATGATTTGGGGATGTATGTCATCATTTGGAGTTGCCAAATTATGCATTGGCACCAGCTCAATTAATGGAGATGTTTACAATGATATTTTGGAATATTTTTTGCTACCCAGTGCTGAAGATCAGTTTGGTGACAAGCCATTCATTTTTCAACAGGATAATGCTCCATGTCACAAATGCAAAAAAGTCAACATTACCTGCCTTGATTGGTCTGCGAACAGCCCAGATCTCAACCCAATTGA
>JAVBJR010001001.1:0-4339 GCA_031546965.1 Dysgonomonas sp. | reverse complement strand
CACAAGATGAGCAAACAGAGTTTTGCCTGCTATTCAAGCAATGAGGTATAAGTGAGGTACAAACTTATAGCTCATTTATATGATCGGAAGTGTCCAGATCTTTATTTAGACATTGGCTGAGGCAACAATTA
Source organism: Dysgonomonas sp. (assembly GCA_031546965.1). Classification (GTDB taxonomy): domain Bacteria; phylum Bacteroidota; class Bacteroidia; order Bacteroidales; family Dysgonomonadaceae; genus Dysgonomonas_A. The sequence goes on along the minus strand of JAVBJR010001001.1, from coordinate 4,208 downwards.
TAATAATGCGTTATAGCTAAATACGCAAAGGAAAAATATAGTCGACTCCATTTATAACGAACTGTTTTGCGTGACAACATTTTTTCCTTATTGTGAGCCATGATATAAAACTCCGGATAAAACAAAATCAGATGAAACAAAATAACAGTTGTAACGAAGTAAATTCGGCCGAAAATTGCGAATTAAATTCTATACGTATAACTAATTTCCCTTAACAAAACGATCAAAGTCACCAATTTCTTTAACAAATGGTAAATGTGAACCAATATTATTTTAAAAAGAAAATCCATATCAGTTTACATTAATACAGAACTGTTCGGGTGCAAAACATAATTGATGGCGATTATGCCAATGTTTTTGCCTTTTGTCATCCAAAAAGTCTAGCACAAAAAGCGGAAGAAATTTTGTTAATGTCCGCATATAACGATCTCCCCATAAACCGAACTATCATTGGCTTAACTGTCAAATTCGATATAGGCAAGTTGGATTGAATGTATGTATATGCATATTCAGGTATAATTTCTTGTGAATTATTTGTTTTTTTTTTCTTTCTTGGAGGGGGGGGGTTAGACAAATTGTTACGTAATATCACAGGGGGGGTACAAGAAATCTTTACGCATTGTTACAGGGGAGGGGGAAAAGTATTGATATTTTTGCGTTATGTAATATTTGAACATCCCCTTTTGACATGTGTGGTCCTTGCTGTAAAAGGTATAGATGTGGACCACACTGCAACTAACCTAAAAATCATATTGGAACAAATTGTGAGAACTGAAGGTGAACAAAGCAAAGGTTAAAATATGCAAAAAAGCAGTCAGCTGATTTGTGCATGCCACCTTGACAGTCTAATTACAAAGGCTGTAATCACTTTGATGGACTTCAAATTCCCATACTTTTCCTTGGATATTTCCTGTTGGTAAAAAAAAACGTTAAAGTTACCATAAAATGAATACCTACCTTCACTATCAACCTGCAGCCCCGGCACATTTCTCGCAAATCACGTGCATGAACGAGGTTACGGTGCCCCTCCTCAAAACACTTGCTTGTTTGGAACTTTATTAGGGACTTAACATGTGTTAGCTAAGTACGAACAGCAGAATTTCCCCGTTCGGAACTTCATTAGGGTATTAAAAGTTTTGTTCTAATTACGAACAGCTGAATTTCCCCGTTCGGAACTTCTTTAGGGTCTTAAATCAGTGTTTTGCAAGTGCGAACAGCAGAATTTCCCCGTTCTGAACTTCATTAGTGTCTTAAAAGTTGTATTCTAATTACGAACAGCAGAATTTCCCGGTTCGGAACTTCATTAGGGTCTTAAATCAGTGTTTTGCAAGTGCGAACAGCTGAATTTCACCGTTCGGAACTTCATTAGTGTCTTAAAAGGTGTCGGCTAAGTACGAACAGCAGAATTTCCCCGTTCGGAACTTCCTTAGGGTCTTAAAAGTTGTGTTCTAATTACGAACAGCTGAGTTTTCCCGTTCGGAACTTCATTATAGTCTTAAAAGTTTTTTTCTAATTACGAATAGCAGAATTTAGCCGTTCGGAACTTCATTAGGGTCTTAAAAGTAGTTAGTTAATTACAAACGGCAGAATATCCCCGTTCGGAACTTCATTAGGTTTTTAAAAAATGTGTTCTAATTACGATCAGCTGAATTTCCCCGTTTGGAACTTCATTAGGGTATTAAAAGTTATGTTCTAATTACGAACAGCAGAATTTAACCGTTCGGAACTTCATTAGGGTCTTAAATGATTGTTTTCCAAGCGGGAACAGCAAAATTTCCCCGTTCGGAACTTCTCTAGGGTCTTAAAAGTTGTGTTCTAATTACGAACAGCAGAATTTTCCTGTTCGGAACTTCATTAAGGTCTTAAAAGATAAGTTCTAATTACGAACAGCAGAATTCCCATGTTTGGAACTTCATTAGGGACTTAACATGTGTTAGCAAAGTACGAACAGCAGAATTTCCCCGTTTGGAACTTCATTCTTGACGTAAAAGGTGTTAGCTAAGTGCGAACAGTAGAATGTCTACGTTCGGAACTTCATTAGGGTATTAAAAGTTTTGTTCTAATTACGAACAGCTGAATTTCCCCGTTCGGAACTTCTTTAGGGTCTTAAAAGTTTTGTTCTAATTACGAACTGCAGAATGTCTCCGTTCGGAACTTCATTAGGGTCTTAAATCAGTGTTTCGCAAGTGCGAACAGCAGAATTTCCCCGTTCGGAACTTCATTAAGGTATTAAAAGTTGTGTTAGCTAAGTGCGAACAGCAGAATTTCCCCGTACGGAAATTAATGACTTTCTTAAAAATTGTTTGGTAAGTACGAACAGCAGAATATCCCCGTTCGGAACCTCATTAGGGTCTTAAAAGTAGTTAGTTAATTACGAACAGCAGAATATAAACCGTTCGGAACTTCATTAGGTTCTTAAAAGGTGTTCTAATTACGAACAGCTGAATTTCCCCGTTCGGAACTTCATTAGGGTCTTAAATGTTAGTTTTCTAATTACGAACAGCAGAATTTCCCCGTTCAGAACTTCATTAGGGTCTTAAAAGTTCTAATTACGAACAGTTGAATTTTCCCATTTGGAACTTCATTGGGGTCTTAAAAGTTTTGTTCGAATTACGAACAGCTGAATTTTCCCGTTCGGAACTTCATTAAGGTCTAAAAGTTGTGTTCTAATCACGAACAGCTGAATTTCCCCGTTCGGAACTTCATTAGGGTCTTAAAAGGTGTCAGCTAAGTACGAACAAGCAGAATTTCACCGTTCGGAACTTCATTAGGGTCTTAAAAGTTGTGTTCTAATTACGAACAGCAGAATTTCCCCGTTAGGAACTTCATTAGGGTCTTCAATGACAGTTTTCCAAGTGGGAACAGCAGAATTTCCCCGTTCGGAACTTCATTAGGGTCTTAAAAGTTTTGATCTAATTACGAATAGCAGACTTTAACAGTTCGGAACTTCATTAGGGTCTTAAAAGTTGTGTTCTAATTACAAACAGCTGAATTTCCATGTTTTGAACTTCATTGTGTTCTAATTACGAACAGCAGAATTTCCCCGTTAGGAACTTCATTAGGGTCTTCAATGACAGTTTTCCAAGTGGGAACAGCAGAATTTTCCCATTCAGAACTTCACTAGGGTCTTAAAAGTTGTGTTCTAATTACGAACAGCAGAATGTCTCCGTTCGGAACTTTTTTAGGGTCTTAAAAGTTTTGTTCTAATTACGAACAGCAGAATGTCTCCGTTCGGAACTTCATTAGGGTCTTATCAGTGTTTTGCAAGTACGAACAGCAGAATTTCCCCGTTCGGAACGTCATTAGGGTCTTAAAGGTGTTCTAATTGTGAACAGCAGAATTTCCCCATTCGGAACTTCATTAAGGTATTAAAAGTTGTGTTAGCTAAGTGCGAACAGCAGAATTTCCCTGTTCTGAACTTCATTAAGGTCTTAAATCAGTGTTTTGCAAGTACGAACAGCAGAATTTCCCCGTTCGGAACTTCATGAAGGTCTAAAAGTTGTGTTCTAATCACGAACAGCTGAATTTCCCCGTTCGGAACTTCATTAGGGTCTTAAAAGTTTTGTTCTAAATACAAACAGCAGAATTTCCCCGTTCAGAACTTCATTAGGGTCTTAAAAGTTTTGTTCTAAATACAAACAGCAGAATTTCCACGTGCGTAACTTAATTACTTTCTTAAAAGTTGTTCGGTAAGTACGAACAGCAGAATTTCCCCGTTCTGAACTACATTAGGGTCTAAAATCGGTGTTCCACATTTGCAAACTGCACAATTTCCCTGTTCGATTGTCTACTAACCTGATATTTGGTCTTAAAATTAACTCCGGAGGCGATGCGTAGTAGAACTAAGTGGTTATGTACGCGAATTGTAAAAGACCCTTCTAATACCCCGAGAAGAGGGAATAGAATAAAGCATATATTTGGTCTTAAATGAGTGTTAGTATACGGTCTTGGTGTTACTGCAATGTTAACAGCGGAATAAATATAATTGGTTTATTAAACGTTAATTTGATATACGAAAATGCAGAACTTGATAAAAAATGGCTATGGATATTGCAGTCATTATAATTTGACAGGGTGTAAAGGTCAGTGACCTCCACCCCTTTCTTTATTGATATTTTGGTTCTCGGTAAAGTTGCACAACACTGCTTCTTGATAACTTCTGCAACAGTCTAAGGTCCAAATACAAACCAATCCAGTTATTTCCTTCC
>JAVBJR010001175.1:0-3192 GCA_031546965.1 Dysgonomonas sp. | reverse complement strand
TTCCGTTTGCGGCAATCATTTCTTTGGCATCAGCTCTGTTAGGAAGAAAGTTTTCAGGATATGTTGCAAATCTTTGTCAGTTCAACTTTAATGTGTATTACCAATTTCAAAGTAAAGAAAATTACAAGTTTTTGTATGGTTCGTGCATGATAACCATTTCTTTTGGAAATTTTCTGTGCTGGAAAGAGATGTACATGCAGGGTATCTGGATGTATATATGATTTCCTTGGACATAACTTCCAAATAAATACAGATATGTCAGATAGCTAGGAGAATATTTCAGATAGGAAGTTTGTTGGTATATAAGAATCTGATGGTAATAATATTGAAAATATGATATTGAAAGCCCAATGAATATATATATTTTCTGAATATCAAGAGCAGTTTTTCAAAATAAAATCAGTCGAAAACTAATCAAACCATGCAGTTGCATAAGGATTTATCAAGGTATACTATTTGCTATAACAGAAAGTTTTTAGCATGAACTTGGATGTCGGGTTTTTCTGAAATACAATCAAACTTCAGGCAATTCAAGACACAACAATATTAATATATATCAAACAGATGTCATCTTCTTCCGCTCCTTCTGCATTACATAAGATATGAATAGACCCTGATTGCTGTTTTATATGCTGCACAGGTTGCCTGGGTTCACATTGACCAAGAAATGGTGCTCACCATACATCATCACGTGATCACAAGGGATCATCGAATCAGTGTGTCACACAATAATCATAAGAATTGGCTGTTGCACATCCGAAACGTACAAGAAAAGGACAGCGGCTATTACAGTAATGTGTACAATGCTATCCTATAACTCCTGAAAGTAAGTTGTATATTGCCTAATTCTGTTTGTTTGTCTTCTATTTTTTTCCACTTTCCAAATGTGCTCCGAATTGAACCTGAAGTGTGCCAGGTAAAATTTCATTTGAGTTCGGTTTGCAGATGAACCTGTCTAAGTTATTACTTTAGTGACCAAGATCCAAGTACTATTGAAATTTCTATTAAACAGTTGGACGTGAAAGAGAAGAATTAATTGGAAATGGGTTATTTTAAATAATTAATCACAGTAATTGAAATTTCTAATATGAGTTTACACAGGTTAGATATAGATTAAAGTAGGGCATTAGTTAGATGTTGGGACTAGCGGATTATAGTTAACTTACATAGGTTATTAATTATTAACTTGTCCTGTATTAATTTAGACAAGTTCAACTTTACATATGTTACAGGCAAATGCGTCACTCAGGCAGTGATACCATTCCCTATAGGCCAATGTGACATAAAAAACGCCGTAAAACGCCGATTGCGCGTTAACTAAGCGTTTCATCGAAACATTAGCGTGAACCTAAATTGTTCGGATGCTCGCATTACATGTTATAATATACTTTTCGAAATTTGCGGAGTCTTTGGTCAGGTTTCTTAACGTCACTTAAATGATCGACGAACATGTAAGTTACGACAAAGCCGGTTGACAAACCTGAACGAAGTTTGGGAAAATTCGGAAAGTAGATTATAATATGTAATTCGAGCATCAGAACAATTTAGGTTCACGCTAGTGTTTCGATAAAACGCTTAGTTAACGCGCAATCAGCGTTTTACTGTGTTTTTTATGTCACATTGGCCTAGGGAATGGTATCACTGCCTGAGTGACACATTTGCCTGTAACATACTTATATGAGAATGACATAATTTATTGCTTAATTCCTGCAGATAAACACCACCCCTATGAAGAGCCAGGTTGGATACCTAGAAGTTGTTGGTGAGATTTTTTTTGTACATATAAGATCCATTTGACACATACCCTTGTATATATTGAAAAAATGTGAATGTGGAATTTTCAGTTCCTCCGGATATAATGGATCAAGAAAGTTCTTCATCGACGGTTCGAGTTCGAGAAGGAACAAATGTTAGCCTGACTTGCAAGGCCTCAGGTTACCCTGAACCGTCGATTTCTTGGAGAAGAGAAGACGCCAAACCCATTGGACTTGGCCGTAAGCAAGGTAATTACTTTCAGCTCATTTTGCACATCAGTAATTATAAATTTCGATCCGTCGATGCGAGATTTCATCTTATATGTGATCTGCTCTCAAGAACCTGTCATTTACGCCAATTAATTCCTACCGCTAATTAACGTCAAGTACTATTAGTAGGCTATGTACTTATCCATACTATTGGTGCAATTATATTTTTTCTTGCATGATAATTACAAGTAAGCAATTTTTTATCCTCATATCAATTTGACGCAAATAAATTTAACCACCAGGATAAGAAAGTACACTCTTAAATAGATTCCTTCTGCAATAAATCTGCAGCAGACCTGTCCAAGGAACAATGACAAGCCTGTGATATATACAAGGCTTCCCAAAAGTCAGGTCACATGTGCTATATATCTTCTGAAATGTGAGCAATATACCGGATATGATCACATTATGGTATAGGAAGTCCACCATGGTGCATTTGTTTTTAAAGTCATATGTGACCTTGCATGTCCCTGAATGCCTAGCTTTGAAGACCAAAACATTGACAATAGTTATTTGCTGTCTAACTTTCTGGAATGTGTACATATAAGTGGTGACAAACCTAAAAATGGGTCACTCATATGAAGGACAGAGAAAGTTTGAGAACAATCTTATGAATGGACCAACACCATGCTCTTGTTCGTTCCCAAAAGTGGGAATTAAACTTGCATGCATTTTCATCTTAGAAAGGAAAAGAGATTGAGGGCTGAATATTAAGTGGATCATGAGACATTTCTGTGGCAAAATAAGTTTTTTTTTACCTATAAGATATATAAGGAACCTATTTTCTTTTCTCTGTACATTATCTTCTGTACATTTGAAGTTGTGATGTGGACATGTGTTATCTGTTACTGCAATTCACTATATTGTAATCTTGAAATGGAGGTTTTTAGAGCGTTTTACGACCTATTCAGGCAAAGGATGAACTGTTTGAGATGGCCAACTTGACGGTTATCAATGTACCTTGCATTCGATATAGCTGGAAACTGGAATGCGAAGTTTTGCACTTTAGTAATTCTGCATTTTTTGTGTGTTGCTTTACTGAAAATTGTTTTATTGCACATTTATATATTTGAGACGATGTGAAGGAATCAACGGTGCGTTCAGTCGATAAGATGTAGACACTGCTATGGCAACTGTTACCAAGGAAACCAAAAACTAGAGCCATCTT
>JAVBJR010000770.1:0-3645 GCA_031546965.1 Dysgonomonas sp. | reverse complement strand
CAAAAATGTAACGTTGTTAAAAATCAATTTGACAGCCGGCTAAATGAACCAATTCATGTTTCTCAAATTATTACCGAGTACAAATTACATCTTCATGTATTAAGATAAACGTCATTCAGGATGTCTACTGAACTGTAATTTCATAATTAACATCATTACTTTTTATTGTACAGGACACATAATAAATAACGTCACAGATTCTGTTAGTTATTAATGTTATGTTTGAATAAATGAAAGGACAGATCATTATTTAACAAAACATTTAACCATGCTAACAAACTCATGATTAAGTATTAACTGTTTTTTTTAAGGAATCTAAAATAAGATGATACAATATTTAAAATGATACAAATATTTAAAATGTTACAACTATTTAAATCGATACAAACATTTAACAAGACGTTAAATAACTAAGTTTTTGGGTACTTTTAAAAGACAAATACCTTATTCGACCTGAACATGGCTGTCATTCACTGGTATATAACAGGTAGCCGATGGTAGACAACAATATCCAAAACGATTGCATGAAAAACATTTACTGCACAACCAACTTTGATGATGATACAAAAATCAGTGCACCTAAAATATTATTTACACACTCTTACATGATAGAAAAATACAATACCACTCTTACGGAACCCGCACAACAATGCAGAAAGGTGAAGGTTACTGTAAACTAAACAGAAACACAAACCAGCATAAAGTAAACAGTCTGTGGATGCGATCTAAAAGTTTCAAAGTTTGGGCAAATTGCAACAGTTACTAAGTTTATATATAAATCGACACAAGCGTAAATTATGAATTTGAGATTTTAAAGTCCGCTGCCACAAGCGCCGTCACTGCCGCATGGGCTGTGCAGTGAAAACAACCCATGAAGCTACCCCCACTTGGGTTTTTGCGAGTGAAATACTCGCGATTCTAAGTCGTAACCTGAGAAAAACCTTGCGATAGACGAAAATCTAGTGCAAGACTGATTTGTATAATAAATTTCAGCTCTCTAGGATGTGTAGTATTTGGGTAAAAATGAGCTGAAAGTTACTGCAAACAAACAAACAAACAAACAAACAAACAAACAAACAAACAAACAAGCAAACAAACAAGCAAACAAACAAACAAGCAAACAAGCAACATTCACGATGAACTTGTATAAACTTAGTAAAAATTACACAAACGTTTAAAATGGCACAAATATTTAAAATGTTACAACAATTTAAATTAATGCAAATATTTATTTCGGTGCATTTCCAGGATTTCAAGGATAATAAATACCATACAGTTTAAATCCAATATTTAAGAATAAGAAATATACCAGTTTCAGTCCAGATTTTATTTCAAGGATACAAAATAAATATACCTGCATGCTTAATTCCAGGATTTAAGGATACAAAAAATATTTGTTAAAATCCAGGATTTCAAAGATTTCAAAGATAAAAAAATTAAAATATCTATTTAATTTCAGGGCTAAAAAATCCTTTTAATTCCATGATTTCAAGGATAACAATTTAACTCTCAGTTTAAATACTGGATTCCAGTCTAGTAGACACCCTGTCACTCGGTGCATAACCTGCTGTGTACCATTTTATTTTGTTATTGTGGAAAATTTAGCAAAAACGTATGCATTTAATTAACTTAATATAATGTGATGTAAATGCAAATGTGTGAATGTAATTTTGGTTGGGAGATGTTATTTATAGTCAGGCAAAATAAAGCTGTACAGATGCATAAAGAACGGTTGCTTGGAAACAGATAAACAGATGCCCTGAAAGTCTTTCCTTCTCATCCAAACCAACAAAACAAGTTTCTTTTCAGTGTCTAAGGACTTTCACATCAAACACAATTAAGTCTATACATTTATACTGAGTATATAGCTGACTAGCTTTTAAAAATACTTAGTTGCATGCTCATGATCCCCTGTCACATGTGCAACAAAGAAACTAATGAACCACCGTGGAAAAGAGAAAACGTGTTTATAGGGTTTAGTTTCCTTTCTTTTTTACTCATTCCACTGTAGCTAATTTATCACCACACCGTATATAGCAACCCAAAACAAAATTACAAATTAAACACACACCGCAAGCCTTGGGGAGAATTAGATTACATTTTGATTGTTAAAAGGCAGTGTCTTCAATTTACATCATCGGCCAACCGCAGTTTCCTTCGAATTCACCTCAAATTCTTCAAGTGATAACTTTAAAATTAATTATTTAAACAGTGGAAAAAGCAGTACAGATATTTGCTTATTTCTCTTCCTTCAGGGTATTTATTGTATAATTTCCAGACATCATATTCTATGCAGGTTAAAATAGTTTTTTTTACAAGCATTTTTCTGAATGATTTTAAAGGAGAACAGAAAGTGGAAATTATCGCGATCGCACAGATTTGCATGTGAATGTGAGATTAGTTAGTTTACTAGCTAGTCTACTCCGTAAAAATAATCTAGAATTTATTACTTACGCGGTTGATCAGGATTGAAATGCCGAAGTCGGCCGAAGAAGGTACGCCGTACCTCCCACGATTTTGTGTTTGTGACGTCACGTTTTGGCGTCAGAATATGGTAAAAATCCGTTAGGAACGGCCTCAACTTTTCCGATTAATATCGCCGTGGGTAAATTTTTGTCGTAAAAACGGATGTCGTAACTAGTTTCCTCGACATGAAATGCATCACCAGTTAATGATTGAAGCATGGTAAGGAAAACCTTTCCGTTCACCTTTAATTTAAAACACATTCAAATTGCATATTATATGTATATAATTGATATCAACTTCTCTGACTTTTCCAGGTTTAGGCAGAATTTTGCAAAATTCCTAGAGTTTTCCCTTAAAATTTTTAGCTAAAATCTAATTTCCCTGAGTTTTCCAGGTTTCCCTGAGTGTATTAACTCTGTATAATTAAGAAAAAATTAGCATTGGATAACAACAACTGTAAAATAAATAGTCAATATATATTATGTGGGATCTTTACGTACGTGAAACTCAACTAAATTAATAACTAAACAAGTTAAATAAGCAAACGAACTAACTACAGTCAACTCCGCTTATAACAAAGTCAAAAATGCAAGCCAATTAGGTTCGATATAAGCGGAGTTCGTTATAAGCGTAGCTGAACATAGGGAAAAATTTAAACTTAGTTTAACGCAAGCAAAACAGTTCGTAATAAGCGAATTTCGTTATAAGCGAGTTCGTTATAAGTGGAGTTTACTGTATAAGCAAACTAAATAAGCAAACGAACTAACTATAAGCAAACTAAATAAACAAACTAAGCAAACTAAACAAACAAACAAACAAACAAACAAACTATGCAAACAAAATAATCAATCTAAGCAAACTAAATAAACAACAAACTAACTAACAAACCAAACTAACTAAGCAAAATAAATAAGCAAACTAACTAACTAAGCAAACTTTCTGCATACTGTTATTCCATATACGTATACAATTTTCACAACCCTTAGAGAAATCTTATGCATGTAATAACATGTCTGCAATTAATCCTTACAAGTTTTTTTTCATCCTTCCTGCATACAGTACTGCAGGTAATCTGCGTTTGTAACATTTCAATGGGATAGTGTGATCAGTAAGTAGAATGCAACAGCATCGTTTGCAAGAATGATGACAGAAGACTTTAAAGTTTCGTTCACTAAACTA
>JAVBJR010000940.1:0-8456 GCA_031546965.1 Dysgonomonas sp. | reverse complement strand
GAAATTGATGCTAGCTTGAAATTGATGCTAAAAACTGCAGTAAGACCTAAAATATGCCTCTTGTTCTTAAACGAATGCCCTAGTTCAAATGCATAATTGTTTCAGTTTTTAATTTTGCATGTGGTTTAACCTATTCTGCTTCAGCTTGGTATGTTTTGTGTCAGAATAATTTCTTAGTACTGTTTTATCAAATAGAAACCGATTTAAGTAAAATAAATTTTTTATTGCAAAAATATGAAGAAAACTGCATGTTCTTATATCAATGTCCGCCACTATATGTGGATGACAAAAGTATGAGACCACAACTAAAATCGTGTTGCGCCTTTCTTTGGCCTTTATAACAGCTTCAATTTGCTGTGACATTTGATTAACAAGCTGTTTACAATAATTTGGTATAATTTGATTCCATGCAGCAAGCAGCAATAGCTGACTTCAACTGCTCTATAGCTTGAAGGTGAATCTTGGAAAGTTTCTTCAATAAGCACCACATATTGTCAATTGGGTTTAGTTCGGTGTTGATGGGAGGCCAGTCGCTGTACAAAATATTCTTGTCATGTAACCATTTCTGGACAAGTTTACATTTATGACATGCCACATCATCTTGTTGGAAAACAAATGTGTTGTCATAGTGATCCGCGACACTAGGCAGCAAAAACGTGTTCCAATATATCCTGATAAGGGGGCGTTGACAAATCAGCTGACCACTTTGGTGGGGGAGCTGCAATGAGTCAGCAAGGGGGATGGGGGATTTCCAAGTTTGTCAGCTGACTCGTTCCTGCAATACCAGGAGGCATTAAAGAAATACTTGTCACTTTAAAAAAATTGCACAGACACAGACGTTTAATAGTGTATTATACTAATGTGCAATTTGAGGTAATACCAGTAATACCGAGAGTAATACCAATACATATTGGCTAGATGAATCAAGGCCGAATCACATTCGCTGATGAACACATATTACTTCTACATTCTTGGGAGTTAACACGTACCTGTAAGTGGAAGCACCACATCATCATCCACTCTAATAACGTTCAGTTACTGAACAAATACAGTAAAAATAGTCTTAAGGTCCACTTGTATTAAGGGACCACTTGCTCCTTAGGAACGATTTTGCTCGGTCCCATGGAGCTCCATGGGATTTAACATGGCGAGAGGACCACCTACCAAAGACCATGATTTTTGAGGCACAAATTGCTGAAAACCTGTCAAATTATGAAGCACTTTTTTTTTACAAATGACACACCAAAATTCCTGAGGTTTATGTATATCTTGAGGAAATTTGGCACAGGTATCACAATACACTTCCAATCACACTCACACACCCCTCACAGCAATCAAGTAAAAACAGAGGGTGCATTTATTTTAGTACACCTGATAAAGAAAAATACAGTATGTAAGGCTGTTCCATATGAAATTGGTTTTATATTTCGTGCAGCACCTGCATTAAGGGACCTCCTCTAAGAGGAACTCCAGTGGTTCTCTTAGACAGGTTTTGCTATGATATGATCATTTCCAAAAACCATCGTCTGCATCACTACTGTTCATATAATTTTACATGCAGACATATATATATAGCTGGAATGTCCTTCATTGTAGGAAAATGCAAAATAGTTGGGGACTATATCCTGTAGCATATTTTACAACATGTAATTAATTAGACTTGCATTGGTATTACTTTGAGATGCTCCTTACAAATTGGTGCTAAATACAATATTTTTTGTTGAATAAATTGTTGCTGTGCTCAAATTGGTCAGCTGACTTTTTGGGGGAGGGTAGTGAGTGGACACTGGATTCAGCATTTGGTCATATGGGAGAGTGGGGAGGGGGTTCAAAAAATGTCATTCTCCAAATCATTAGTGCCAGTGGAAAATGTACACCTGCCTAGAGACAATCTTATTAAAACTTTTATTCTAGGCATCTTGACACCTTTGTTCCAACATTATCGCCATTCCAATGCATACAGTTGTGCCTCGGTTTACGATATAGTATTAAACTGTTAGGGAATTTCCGGGTTATGAAAGAAATTTGGATGACTTTTTGTTTCCGATACTGAAAGTGGTTCCGGATACAAAACGAATTTCCCCCTTCAGCATGTAGGGGAGAGGGATGTAATTGTCAATTTAAAGGAGTCGGTTTTTGGATTTTCCTCTTGACAATTAAATTACTTAGTTTGTATGAATTTAACTTTGATGTCTGCATTTCAAGTTTTGCATATTTTGTTACAAGATATAATAAATTCAATTTTGTGTTGATTAATTTCCATATAAAAAGTAAAATTGTCTGGAGAGCTTCTTATCTCTTGTGGGTATTCTGGCAAACCCTACTCTGACACTTGCCACCCCCCAACTTTAACATGTGCAACCCCTTCTCAGTCTGATTATTTTTTTGTTTTTTGTTTATGGGAACTGATTATCTCTATTTCCTTTGATTTGATTCCAATGACAAAATTTCGGGTTACAAAATGATTTTTGGAACCAATTAATTCCGTAAACCGAGGCACTACTGTATTCGGTTCTTGTACGCGTATGATAAAAGAACATGTTCCTACTGTTCTTGGGTCCATATCTGATACTGTTTTGTCCATTGAGGTTGCAGTTTTGCATGTCGTGGTGGAATCATGGGTTTCTTATTAGCTTTGCATGACCAGTAGCCCCATAGCATTTAATAGCCTGACTGTACTTTTATAGGCATGTACAACATCCAGCTGCCATGCTGCTGCAAGGCAACCTGCACAGGAATGTCGCATATTTGTCATACCGAATAATGGGATGGCTTTGACCCTGGTTGTGTGAGTTTGGCCCATATTTAAAAGCTTGATAATTTTTTTTTTGCCTGTATAAACCAATATTTGGAATAATTAAATATCTGTTCAAATATTATTTAATCTTTGAAAATATTGGTTTATATAGGCACAAAATAATTTTTTAATAAATTTTTAAATATGGGTCAAACTCACCCAACCAGGGTCAAAGCCACCCCGTTTTACGGTATATTTCTGTCTTCTAGACTACAGTATTGAAAAAGTTTCTTCCTGATTTGTTGAAGCTTGGAAATTGTTTTGTGTACTGCTGTTTTGATGACAAATAACTGGTTTGCAATAGATGAATTGTACCGACGTAACTGCATGACATCAGTGTGCGACTGGCGTCACGTTTGTGGCGTCACGCCTGCCATTTTATAAGGCAACTTGACAAGCGATATGGCCGGGCTCTCTGCATATGCAGTCTTTAACCACTGATGCAAAAGATCGTTACAGAAACAAGCTTAAAGGTCTTGAAGACCTGCTATTTTAAGCCTGTTTTTGTAATGATCTTTTGCCTCAGTGGCCCAATAAGCTCATTGAGTAGCTAAAGACTGCATATGCAGAGAATTAGACCATTTCGCTTGTCACGTTGCCATACAAAATGGTGGGCGTGACACCAACAACGTGACGCCAGTAGCACGCTAAAGTTAAAGGAGAACTGACAGGGCAAAATAGCGAATTTCTAATTTTGATAAAAACCTTGGGAAACGATGGCAAACATAGTGAATAATCTTATAAAAATTGTCAGTTATGTGAAAAATATAGTTATTTAGTTTTGCCAATTAATATTGAGGACATTAAAAGACTAATTTAGTCGAAAGACTCTTATTTCGGTAAAGCGCTTCAGATAACGGACCAGTATGCCAAGTCAACGGCTTCAAAACGTCGGTTTTGCAATACACAAACGATGATGGCACGTGACGCACCATTGCATGGATGGACCTTCGCCCCATACTTCGCAACCGTCCGTGTATGTGCGCATGCGCACAATTTTAAACTTTCGTCGCTAATAGCACCGTAAGTAATTTTCCTAACAAAAATCTGACGGCGCCAACGTTATTATTGACGTGTTTTCACCTGGTCGAACACGTTAAAAGGGTACCATGCAAAACCGTGTCAGTTCTCCTTTAAACATCAAAGTGGACTAATGATGGTTAACGCAGGACACATCTCGAACAAAGTGCTGCTAAAGTCACAGTACCGAGGCCGACTTTTGGCACATGTAGGTGCCAGCTTGGACACAATAGATTCCATCGATTGGCTCAATGATATTATTGTTTTTAAATCACAATCATTCCATTTGATATCGTCCCACACTTATTCAAAATAATTAATATATTACTGCAATTGCAATAATTGCAAGGACCGTTTCAATCTGTTCTTGTGGATGTGCCATATTTCCAAACACGTAATATCATTTGCTGAGCAACAGTTCACAAACTTGTTTGCAGTCGCACAACACCATTAAACCCAACATGTGGCGTTTTTCCACACTCCAACATCATTCATATCTTGTTGTCACTAATTTGGCCTCCACTTTATTAATAACTCTTCCAGAGATCAAGTAGATCTTTGTAGGTATTCCTTATAGAGATTGCACTTCTGCCGGAGTCATCATAATTTATTCGGAAAGACAATGTTTCACACACTTAAATTGTCTGTCGTCTCGCACATTTAAATGCGTCTTAACATGATCAACTTCATTATCATTACACAATATGCCTCAGTCACATTTAGCATGTCAAACTATCCGCAGGAGAGCTTGAATCTTCAGGTTCTTAATTGCAATTTACTGTAATCAGCAGATATTGTTTAAACAGTTCACGACCAACTCCACAAACGCACTTTTGACGATAAAAACAAGTCTGCACATATTATCCATGAAATTCACAATTATTCTGGTGATAAGATGCATCCATACTCGGTAACAGTGGTGTTAAAATATGGTGTGACATTATTTACAACCTAAGAAAATTAAACTTATTTCAGAACAAATTGACAAATGGAATGCAGTTTTCTTTATACACAAATGTATACTGCTGTATGCTGCAGAAATTGCGAACATATATCAATCCATGACCACACATGTTGCTAATATGTATGCATACACATTCCTGGTTCCCCTTCAAAATATGATACACTTGCACACTAATATCTTGTCAAATCCATAAAACGCTTACCGTAAGTGCTCGAAAAGAGCACCGGGGCTGTAATTATTTTAATGACCTTGCAACCAGGGCAATATTCGAATACAGGGCTTTAATCGAGACAGGGCTGTATTTACTGTGTGCCATTTTGCATGTAATCTTAATATATAATTGGCCTAATTTGTGGTGGTGGTGGTTGTGATCATGTGACTGCTTGCAACGTCATCCCCTAAAAGTAAACAAGTAAACAACAGTCATCCCCTTCCACCCGGCCACCACAAGTAAACAAGCCATATTGGAAGAAAACTCCACGTGTGGTGTTTTCTGGTGGTTTGTGGTGTATGTGTTGGTAGTTTAACACATGCCACCACATGTGGTGTGTTCCAAATTACACCACCGTGGAGTTTTCTTCTAATAGGGAGTAAACAAGTGATCAGGCCTGCCAAGGACACCACTGAATATTTTCAGACATATATAATATGCCACTGAATATTTCCAGATGTATATTGTGGCAGTCTTGTTGCCTACTGTCACATGGCTTTGTTTGTAAACAAAAGCATGTGACATTTTGGTGAAGGAAATACTAATTTACATGTTGTTGCTTAACCTGTGTTTAGTTTACAGGTTGTTGCATAACCCGTATTAAAGAGTGCATGTTCAAGATCAAGGTCTGAGGTTAAAGGTCGATTATAGATAGTATAAAAACAGTGTGTGAAGCTGACTCTGGGACACTTCATCTAAAGACATCGAGGGAGCTACATCACCACTCGCGGCCCTGGAGAGGAGTCACAGTGATCCACCTCGCCTTCAAGGCTTTATTTTCCCGGATGCTGAGCATCCCCTTTTGTGGTAAGAGTGAGTCTTCTCCAGGAGTTGTGAGTTGGCTCTAAGCCTACTCCCTCGGAGGGACATTTTGGTCTTCCCAATTTTCCGTAATATTATGAGATTAGATTAGTGGAATTGTTGACAATATTTGCAATTTGGTTAAGAAGAATTAAAGGGGTTGTTGTTTGGTAGTGTTGCCTATTAAATTTATTTACCGGCCACGCTACAATATAATATTCACATTCCAATATTTCCATTGTAATTTTTTTTATGAACAAGTGAACAAGCCTGGCAAGGACGCCACTGAATTGTTTTAAGACCTATATAATATTTATATTTCCATATTTTCATTGTAATTTTTCATATTAACAAGTGAACAAGCCTGGCAAGGACGCCACTTCATATTTTAAGACCAATATAATATTCATATTTCATTATTTGAATTGCAATTTTCATTTTAATATAACTTTAATTGTAATTGTAGTATTTCAAGAAGTGAACAAGCCTGGTAAGGACGCCACTTCATATTTTTAGACAATATAATATTCATATTTCAATATTTTAGTTGTAATTTTGATGTTCATATAACTTTAATTGTAATTGTAATATTTCAATATGGTGCAGTTATTTCATGGTACACCGTATAAAGTTGTTGATATTCCTGCATTTGGTAATTGTTTGTTCCTATCTTTATCACACCAACTGTTTGGGACGATTGACGAAGATACGGGAATGAAAATAAGACATGAGGCTGCCACATTTGTAGCTGAAAACTGGGACAGATTTGGACCTGCTCTTAGTGCAGCCAATGTTCTTGGTGCACCTACATCTATCACTGATGCACAATCATATAAACACTATATGAGTACATCGGGCGTGTTTGGAGGTGAACCTGAGCTGTGTGCGATATCGGAACAATATAATGTGAAATTAGTAGTGTTTTTCAAACATGCACCTCATTGTCCGCCACGCACATTCAATGAAAATTCAACTCGCCCCATATTTCTTTTATATAGCGGGACATTAGATACGGGGCATTACAAGGTATTGCTACCTATTACTGATGATGGCAACACCTGTATGGATGTGCAATACCAGTGTGCAATATGCAACATGTCGTTCAGTCAACGCGAAACGTTGGAAATACATTGCCAAATACATTCCAGTAAAACATTTTGCTGTGACATTTGTAGCAAGTCCTTCAGTAACGCTAATACACTACAATGACATGGACAAATTCACTGCAATGAAAAGTCGTTTCCATGTAACATTTGTAGCAAATCATTCAATCACCAAGATGCTCTAAAAAGACGTGAGAAAAGTCACTCCACTGAAAAGTCCTTTCTGTGTAAAAATTTGTAGCAAATCATTTAATCGCCAAGACACCCTAAAAACGCATGAAACAATTCACTCCAGTGAAAAGTCCTTTCTGTGTAACATTTGTAGCAAATCATTTAACCGCCAAGATGCTCTAAAAACACACAAAAAAATTCACTCCAGTGAAAAGTTTTTGCTGTGTAAAATTTGTAGTAAATCATTTAACCTCCAACATGCTCTAAAAAGACATGAAAAAATTCTGAATAATGAAAAGTCATTTCTATGTACACTTTGTACCAAATCATTCAACACCCAAGACGCTTTAAACACATTCCACTGAAAAATGTCCACCAACAAAAAACCATGCCATTGTTGATGTTGGGAACTTTCATGAAACAAATATTAACACTCATAACTGTGGGCCCATTGACAGTATGTGTGAATTTTGTTTTGCTTATCATTTTTCCACAGAGCGTCCGTCTGACCAACTTTTTACCCAGTGCTGTCACAAAGGTCAAGTGAAATTGAATGCGATCAAGTCAGCCACTGTTATTGAGCAGTTGATGAAACGACAACATGAACATTTAAACAATTTCTTTGATAACATAAGATCAATTAATAGTGCTTTTGCTTCTATGGGAGCCAATATTGCTCCGCCTCCTGCATGGGTACGGTCCCTATTGCTTCCGAATTCACGGACAAATATACCATCGAGCAGGAGCTTTGCACCCCGGAAACGGAGACCACCGTAAGTTTGCGCAACTCTACATATTGGACCCGGATGAAGCTGCAAATCAACGAATTATGATTGCAGAAAATTCCAAATGTAATCCTAACCTCATGCACCAATTCAGCACTTTCATGTATAAATTTAATCCTTTTGCTGACGCATGCAAAATGCTTTATGAAGTTCAACAAGAAAACATTAACGATGCAGCACTCCATGGCGTTCAACCAGCTAAAGTAAGCATGGCAATTGTTCAAGACCGCAAATCCGACATAAGACGGTACAATGCTCCAAGGAGCAATGAAGTAGCTGCTATTTTTCAAAATGCTGACGGCAAACCACCCCTTGAGAGGGACTTACTTATCCATTGTCGTCCAAATAACATTAATCGAAATACGAGAACGACCGAGAGGATTCACATTTTAGATCCCAATTTAGAACCATTGGTATATCCGCTATTTTTTTTTTCGGTAATCAAAGCTGGGGAATTCATATTCCTCTTCAAAATAGGCCAACAGCATTGGGAAAAATTTTGAAAACCCAAGAACGCGGGTTACACAATTGCAGTACTACGGTTATAGGTTATCAATCCGTAACGAGTTTAACCCCTTTCTCTCTGCCGGGAAGCCACTCAACA
>JAVBJR010000137.1:0-2843 GCA_031546965.1 Dysgonomonas sp. | reverse complement strand
GTTTTCCACCTTCGCCTATCATGTGCAACTGTAATTGAATACATTTTTAGAACTAAATCATACTTTTGTCATCATTAAACCCTGGATTAAACTGCATGTAGAAAAGCAACGTGCCTCGTCAACTACCACCAATCCGAGCTCATTGAGCCGCTCTGTCTCAAGAAGATAATTAATTATTGAATGTGCTTTCTCGAATGTTGCAATATAAACTGTGTTTTTGTGACGGTGATTTTGTAGGGGAAATCGTCCTTTGCTTCCAGCATACTCCTCTACACGGAACTGCAATTCGACGGCAAACGTGGAAAGTGACCGCACCTGATAAAAAGCATGAAAGGTTTAATTAGTATGAAATGTACTTAACATGGAAGTTAATTAATTACCTTTTCTTGAACTATAGCTACAAATGGAAGGATAAGAAGACTGTTTTTTCGGTGCAACAGGATTTCCTTCAAAATGAGAATCTCTGCAACTAAGGTTTTTCCTCCACTTGTTGGCAGAGAATAAATGAGATTTGTGTGGTCCTTTACTGCCTTCAAATTGAGACATTCATCTTGCCAATCTGTGTAAATGAAGAAGCATGTAATTGGAAACTTTGCTAATATATACACATATATAAATACATATAGAGAACCATAAATTGGGTCCGTTTTGGATATATTAAAACATAATCACATACTATATTGACGACCTAAATGTAAATTACTGTGTTTCAAATAATAATAATTGTTACTGATCCTAATTAGAGGTTAACCTGTAAAATGTTAAAATTTTGTAATTGAGGGTTTGTGACAGATTATATACCATATAGTTGAGAAATTCCTTTCTCATTTTTAAGTAACGTTTTCACTTTGCAGCTATACTTTGCAGGAATGCCATAAAATGACCCTTCTTCAGAATGTTGCTGTCTGCTGGTTGGTGAATAAAGTTCACAGGGATGAAGCATTGCATATTCTGTTGGCACGGTCGACGTAATGGTGGGGGTGAGTTGCGACGATTTAAAACCATTTGCTAAACGTTGTCTATGTATTTTTGCTGTCAAAGTTTCAGTCGCCTCGAACTCTGATCCTTGCCCGCAATCGAATGAGGGTGCATTCCTGTGAAACTGGTTCTCATCTTGCACTTGTTGCACCATAGACGCTGACCACACAGGTTCGTTGTCGTTGGCTTGGTCAGCACACAACTCCAACGGATCCCGCTGTGTAATCCACAAAGAATCGTCTTCGTTCTCGTCATTCTCACCGTAAGCACAGTTATTTTCAACGGATTCGGTGAGTATTCCTTGACGTCGCTTAGTCCGTGATATATTAGTCGTGATAATGGTCTGTTCTTGTTCGTCTGAATTTAAAAATTCTTTGGATTTCTTCGGTGGAGTTAAAATATTGTTGCGCCTGCGTTTCATTTCATGGGTGCGTTATTAATTCTAATTGCAATTAAACTGTACTATTAATTATTAACACCACGATGCTTTGTGTCATCACGCACTCATAAGTCGCTGATGAAAATCAAAGAGGCTTGAGTTACAATGTGCAGCGCCATTTTCGAATGCAAGATAAAACGAGGCGGGATGATGGGCCGGTGGAACCGATAAATGCCGCTCTCTCATTGGCTTACGCGCTCGTTACGTCATCGGCGGTAAACTCATCTAATTTATGAGGAGCACGATGACGCCTCCGAATTACCGCCGCTAATAATATTGACCCCCGCCGATAATCAAAACTTTGAGTGTGACGGCGTGACGTTTTCAAGTGCGGTTTGGAGGGGCTTCTCGTAAGTGAATCCTTATTTTCGCATAAAATAGTTAAAAGTTGTACGTTATAGGAATTATGTTTGATGGTTTAAAGGGACACTGCACAAACAAAAAAAAACCTGGGGCGGGTAGCATTGCACATACTACCGTTGGGTTTGCGTGAAAACGGGTTGTAAATTCTGTGGTGGCAGTGACGTAATTAACGAATGCCCCCTAATCTAAATTCTGTGGCGGCAGTGACGTAATTAACGAATGCCCCCTAATCTAAATTATGTGGTGGCGCCACCTAATCTAAATTATGTGGTGCCAGTGACGCAATTAACGAATGCCCCCTAATCTAAATTATGTGGTGGCAATGACGTAATTATCGAATGCCCCCTAATCTAAATTCTGTGTTGGCAGTGACGTAATTGACGAATGCCCCCTAATCTAAATTCTGTGGTGGCAGTGACGTAATTAACGGATGCCCCCTAATCTAAATTATGTGGTGGCAGTGACGTAATTAACGGATGCCCCCAAATCTAAATTATCAGTGACCTAATTAACGGATGCCCCCTAATCTAAATTATGTGGTGGCAGTGACGTAATTAACGGATGCCCCCTAATCTAAATTATGTGGTGGCAGTGACGTAATTAACGGATGCCCCCTATTATAAATTCCGTGGTGAGAAAGCGTGAGGTGAGAAAGTGATGCCATGTGGCGGTTGCAGTTGAGTCCAAGGTCCTTGAGTTGAATCGGCCGGCGCGTGTGACGTGTTAATGTGTGCGACGTAAGCAAGTAGCGGAACCAGTTAATGCGTCATGTCCGTTCTGGAGGTTTAGCAGAGACCGTCCATTGCAGCCTTTTTAAAGACGTTTTCACGTCAAAACTTTTGATAGGTTCCCTATTGGAAATAACCATCACCACAGTGGGTTATGGAACTGTGCATGGTCCATCGTGGAATGTGGCCACAGTTCCCAACATAAAAAGTCTTTGCAGGATCATGCAGAGACTGCAGGACGTTTTCTGCATGATGTTCTGCATGTCATGCAGGATATTGATCGGTTTTCCTGCACAACATTTTGTGCACAAATTTATGCAGAAACAAGTTATGTT
>JAVBJR010000615.1:0-3217 GCA_031546965.1 Dysgonomonas sp. | reverse complement strand
TCTAAAATGAAAAAAACATGTTGTGCGCAACGAAAAACTATACAACTTTGCAGTTGGATGTGTTAAGAAATTCGTGATAGTTAACGAGAAATTAAATGATAACTGCGTGATGTGCGGCGTTTCAACGTTCCATTTGCCGGTGCAAAACAACAGGGAGAACGCCGTTCGATCGGTCAGTCCAAGGGTCGATCGAATCGCGTTCCATGCGCGCTTGTTGGCTGTGCGCACGCAGCGTCGCACCCCCTCCTGCAAAAATGGAATTGTAACGTGATTGGCCGACCATTTGGCCGGACCGGTAAAACCAAACCCCGTTTAACACTATTTTTATTTTATTACTCGTTAACTATTGCAAATTTCTTAACACATTCAATTGAAAAATTTCGTAGTTTTTCGTTGTGCACAACATCTGTTTATTTTTTTTCATTTCATAGTGGACTGTCCCTTTAATGTTAAAAAACCGCCGATTCTGGTACTCGAACTCACATCATAAGTGTCCACATTAGGACGCATTAGCCCAATGGACCACCACGACAGGGTTATTTAAATCTATGACTTGTAAATAAGGAGTAACAAATGAATATGAATATGAATGAGCAAATAAAAGGGATGTATAAAATATGCAATGAAAGGGACAATCCGCAAAGGACGTACACATAATGAGTGAGTATGCAATAAGTACGTCAAAAAAGGGACCAAAACATGAAATGATCAATGAAAACATGAAAAATGGATAAATAAATAAACGAAAAACGGATAAATTAAATAAAAACATTTACGTAAGAAATTAAATAAGCAATTAATTAAAAAATTAAATATAGTGCAAGACTGATTTGTATACAAAATTTCAGCTGTCTAATATGTGCAGAAGTTGTGTAAAACAAACAAACGAATAAACGAAAAACGGAAAAATTAAATAAAAACAATAACATAAATTAAATACAGCGCAAGACTGCACATTAGTTGTGCAGGCTCCCTATGCATCAATAGAAGTAAAACAGGAATAAGTGAAATTTTAGCAAATGGGAAATTAGGAAAAAGGGTTGAAAGAAAACAATCACTTGTGTGCTTTTGATTGAGGTGATGATTACCTTTTGGTTTGACTGTAATAAAAAGTGTAAAGGAAATGCGAATTCAGGAAATCTATGTGGGGGTTTAGGACGGAAAAAAGAAAAATAAGGAAAAACGGTACAGGTTTTGGTACAGTTTGTGTAACGAGATACACAATGTGCAACACGGGAACCATTATTACATTGTAAATCAATTTGGTATAAATTTATTTTCTGGTGTGGAAGTCTTCAAAACATAATATTTTACATTGGTGTATATTGCATTTGGAGCAATAATTTTTTGTTTGCTTTTTGCACACCGGATGCTTGCATCACTGTTTTGTTGCGCTGTATCTCCCATAGTGGTTTTTACCATCGTGTCGGACTTTGGCGGATGGCAAAGATTTTGCCGGCCCCCTTCCCTTCTTCAACTCATGGATTGATTCTATTGATCTGCTTGGCCGTCCTCTTGTTTTCTCTATGTGCTTGCCATGTTTCGCTGGGCATTCTGCAACCTCAAGCTTGAATTTTAGAAGGGGCAATGCTTTCGTTTCGGAACCATGTTGCTGATAGTTGCGTCTATATAGGGCTTATTCACGTGACGTCACAACTGCGGCCGCCGCCATTAAGTTACCGAAAACGTTCGAATTTGCATAGCCAACATGCATTTTTGCGTCATTCTGAGGGAAAAAAAAGCGTTTAAGATCGAAAAACTTACCTATTTTGTGACCAAAAGCTGTCCTCCATTGTTAACAACGCTGGGTGTAAATATGGGTTAAATCCGTACTGTATTTCTTTGCAAATCGTGAAAATTCAGACGAAATCGTCTGCTTGAAGTGCAAATAATTCGTTTGAAAGTACCGTGTTGGCGAATTTTCGCTCTAAAAAGCAGACGATTTCGTTCAAATTTTCACGATTTCCAGAGAAATACTGAACGGATTTCACCCATATTTACACCAAATGATTGTTAACAATACAAGAAAACTTATTGTCGCTAAATTTGCACGTTTATCTGCCTTAAACGCGATTTTATTGCCGATATGACACGAAAATGCGCTTTTCCTATGCAAATTCGAACGTTTTCGGCAACGTTCGAATTTGTGACGCTCTCGTGCATAAGCCCTATAGCAGCCATGCATTCACACACATCATGTCAAGTAAATGAAATAGTAGTCTATGGTACCATTTTTTCGACCGCAAATGAAGACGATATATAGTGCGGACGCTCTAACTGTGGTCCCCCCTTTTTACAGAAGGGCCTGCTCGGCAATCTTAATCCTTTAATTGCCATTGTTCAATAATTGAATAATTGTTGCCCCTGTCCCCCTCTCTGGCTGGTCCTTTTGTGCCAGCAACTGGTCAGGGAGTGGGACCTGCTACAGCAATTATTTAACAATAGCAATTAAAGGATTAAGATGGCCGATAAGGCCCTTTTGTAAAAAGGGGGGACCACAGTTAGAGCGTCCGCACTATAGTGCCAGCAATGAATCTAGTAGGTCCACTCCTCCCATGAACTTGACGTAAGTGAAGACAGCTGCAGGACATTTCACCTGAACTTCTGATTTTAATTTGCGGTCAAATCGCTTGACTTCTCCCAGTGGATAAACTCCTGAGAAAGTCATTAGCAAATGAAACGCTTTGTTGTCAAACCATTTGATTGCAGTCAGACGGGTGTGATCCTGCACAACACATTTTTCTTGAAATGATCCACTGCCAGATTTCTTCATTTCTTTATCACTCTTCAATATGCATCCTGGAAGACGATTGGAACGAACAGTTCCAAATCAAAATATTCCAATTTTAGCCAATATTACTTGCAGTTTTATACTGCAAAACCAGTTATCAAAATATAACAAGTAATTTTTGTTCTTGGGAATAATTTGGGCCAATTGTAAAACAGCATTCCCACTTGCTCCAATGTCAGGAAAGGTTGAAGCAGCCGAGATTGTTCCAGTATAAATGAAGAAGTTATAAACAATCCCAGCACTGTCACACATGACACAAATCTTGTAGCACCACTTTTTCAGTTTCTTCGGATTATATTGTTTTAGCGAACTCTTTCCTTTGAATGGAACAATTTGTTCATCGTCACAAAGCATCTAGGACATTGGGACAGCATTTATTTTCTTGTTGATGGCGTCAACAAGGGGCCGCAGTTTGAACAGCTTGTC
>JAVBJR010000200.1:0-4529 GCA_031546965.1 Dysgonomonas sp. | reverse complement strand
GGTTATAATCAACTCTTGCCCAACCAAGAACATCTATAAAAACACTAAATTCCATAATCTCAAATGCCTTTGGTAGAAACACTAATACTTTCTTATTTTGCATATTTTTCAAAATTATCAATTTGGTGAATTTCTCTCAGTTTAGTTAGTCTAACAAATATAAAAAATATTCTTCATTGTTCCGAAAAATAAATCTTGATTTTTATCTATCAGTAAAATCAAGCACTTATGAACATACCCGTTTACAACTGTCTGATAGACGAAAACACCGAAGATCAAAGCGGTATCTATGCCATTTCGTTTGTAGATGCACCCGCCAACGAAATAGATTTCGTAACGCTGGCAAAACAACCCAAGCTCACGCAACTGAACCGCGATTCCAAGAAGCAGATACTCACAGGAGTAGTGCTTCGTCCCGATCAATTGATATATCGTAACGATGCACGAGGCGAATATTACATTCGGTTTTCGGCAGATCAGATCGAAAAGATTGCACAAAAAATGATGCGCACAGGCGTAGCTTTACAAAATACTACACACCAACACCAAAACCCTCTCGAAGGAAATTACCTGACCGAATTGTGGATTGTTGAAAATCCGCAGCATGACAAATCTCAAGCTCTCGGCTTTGCCGACCTACCCAAAGGCACACTCATGTGTAGCTATAAAATCGCCGACAAAAATTATTGGGACACACAGGTTATGACAGGAAACGTCAAGGGATTTTCTTTAGAGGGTTTCTTCTTTCAAGAAATTACACAGAACAATACAATAAAATCAATTACTAATCAAAACAAAAATGAAAAAATGAATCAAAGGAACAAGAAATCAGGAACTTTGCTTTCTCGCATCTCGCAATTCTTTCTCGACATTCAAGCCGTAGAAAAAGCCGATGCCACAGCCAGCGGAACAGCCTATGTGATTTTTACCCTTGCCGACGGAAAGGAAGCATACATTGATGCCGACGGTTTTGCAACTCTCGACGACGAACAATTACCTGCCGGTGAACATCCTCTTGCCGACGGTAATATCTTGATAGTGGACGACAAAGGGCAGTTCGTAGAAACTAAAGAAACCTCAACCGTAGCCAAAGATCCGGCACAAACAACCGCTCCCGAAGCTTTAAGAAAAGCTAAACGACACAAATTTGCAGACGAAGTAAATCCAAAACAAAAAGAGGCTGCACCTCAAGCAGGAGATTCTACCGAAGCTTTGAAACAAAAGATTGCCGACCTCGAAGCTAAATTATCGGAACTTGCAGGTTTAGCCAAAGAAGCAAATACCGAAGTACAAAAGCTTCGCAGTCAGACCCCCAGCGGCATGCCCGCCACCGCAATGGCTGCCTACCGCAAAGCTTCGGAAATGAAACGATACGAGCAAATGGCTCAAGCACTTTCGATGACTATTAAAAATCGTTCTTAAACAGTTAACAAGATAACAAGTAAACGAGTAGGCAAGACTCGTCAACTTGTACACTAGTCTACTGGTTTACTAAAAAAAAATAACACAAAACTTCAATTTTAAACAATATGGCAAATATGTATAATATTTCACCTCTTAGCTATCAACCAAGTACCAATATGGATTGGTTTACGAAAGCATTATTTGGAGGTCGTTTGATCGAAAACGGAAAAATCGATGTAATAACAGGAGTAAAAGAAAGCACTTTATTGAATCTTCTTAACTTCGAACACACTCTATTACAGCCCGATGGCAGAGATTGTGCTTGGACTCCCGAGCAGGTTTTTAAACTAAGCGAAAAAGAAGTAAAAATCAAAACCTACAAAATCAACCTCGAGCAATGTATCGACGACTTGGAGCGCAAACGCATCAATGTGATGTTGAAACCCGGTGCCAAGAATACCGAGTTGCCCGAAGCTCTCGAAGAAGCTACTATGGAAATGCTGGCTGCTGAACTTAGTTCAGAAATCGAAACAAAAATATTTACCGGCAACAGTACAGTAGATCCCAACGATTTTGATGGTGCAGTAACCGTCCTTTCGGCAAGTACCGAAGCAGTTAAAATAGCAGGTGTAGCTCTTACGAAAGCAAACATTGTGGGCGAAATCGAAAAAGTATACGCTGCCATTCCCGAAAATGTATTAGTAAAAGGTTTAGAATTCGACACCGTAAAAATCTACATGGCATACGAAACACTTCAACGTTTGAAGATGGCTCTTTCTGCCGTAAGCAATCAAGTAATTGCTACAGCATTTGCCGTAGAAGCCGAAGCACTGCGTTACTTAGGAGTAGAAATTGTACCGGTAAAAGGCTTGAATAACAAAACGATTATAGCTGCTGATACAGCCAACTTCTTGTTAGCCACCGATCTATTGAGCGACACGGAGGAAATTCGCATCGGACAGTTTCCTGCTCCTCACGACAGCAAAATATTTATCGACGGACGTTTGAGATTAGGTTTCGTTATTCCGTTCGAAGACGAGGTAGTGTTTTATAACTAAAAGCAGCCCTACCCAACCTCCCCAAAGGGAAGGAGCAGAAGTCCCTCTTTGGGGGATTTAGGGGGCTACTTGTAAACTAAAAATATCATTCATAAACAAAATACACAAAATTATGTCTTGTAAATTAACAGCAAATATTACTAAAGAAAATTGTCAATATCAAGTAGCAGGTATCAGAGCCGTTTATCTGATCAATCACGATGCAAACCCTACTTTCGAGTTCAAGAAAAATCCTGACGGAGTTACTATCGACAACAAAATTATCAGCAAAATAACGCTCGATTCTTCGGAGTCTATCTACAAAGTAAATTTTGTAGAAGGTACAGCTTCATTCACCGACGACCTAGCCGTAAACGGAAACGGTGGCAAGTACCGCACTCACACCGTGAACTTTACGGTAAGCGAATACGATTACAATATGATGAATCAAGGCGATGCTTTGAGCTTAGGTAAATTCATCGCTATCGTTATCGACAAAGCGGGTCGTGGAGTAGTATTAGGTCGCAACAACGGTTTGAGTGCCACTTCATTTAACTACGCTTCGGGTGCAGCAGATGCTGACGCTAATGGATGGACAACTGTTCTTGCGGGAACTGAACTGGAGATCGCCAAATTGTTGGAAAACGAGTCGGTTATCACTCCCGTGGCTCCATCGGTAGTGGTAACTCCTTGATAAGGTTCTTCTAATTTATTATTTTTCAAAACAAAGGAGGAGCTGTCCCATTCGGGCAGCTCCTTATTAAAAACAAGAAAAAATCTCATTCATTGATAATTTACCTTTACCTTTGCTCTTATAAACATCAAATAAAAACAACATGGAATTACCTAAATTTTTGATTGCCGATAACGAAGAGTATCCCGAAAATACATACGTATTACATACCCAAAAACCACGTTTCATTCTCGATGTAGACACCGAAGAGTTTGAGATTCTCGATGGATCTAAGGTAGACGACAAAGCTATGCAAGACTTAATAGAGCAAGCATTGGCTTTTTATGAAGACGAATTGGAAAAATACGACGAAGACGAAGAGTAAGCTCGCAAACCTCATCGTTTCAATAACCAAAAGACCTTTTGCCTCCTAAGCAAAGGGTCTTTTGGTTTTTTAGCCACACACCTATACACTCCAAAATACCAAAACAAACGCATGAAAAAAACATCCCTGCTTCGAGGACGCCGGTAGGGGGCTGGACTCTGCCCTGCCCATGAATTTGCGGGCAGAGCAGAGCCCAGCCCCTACAATCTTCGATAATAAAAATTAATGCAAAGCCTCAATATCTCTCTTTTTTCTAATAGTTTCTCTTATTTGAAGTTAAAGGTACTTTTAAAGTATACAAAGACCTATGAATTAATTTACTTTGCATTAAGATCAATATTGATTAAAAATTAATACACAAAACAACTATGAAAACGAAAAGATTACTCTTAGTGATTTCAGCAATCAGCTTGCTGAGTTTTTTATTTACTTCATGCCAAAAAGATGAAGAAATGGATAGAGGAGGAACAGGTGGACCTGGCTATCCTCCAGTAAGTTCTGCAACAACAGAAAGCAGAACATACTCAATATCAGACACTAAACAGGAGGCTCCTAGAGACTTCACTACACCAAAAGATTAATACAACTATTCTACCTAGACTTTGCAACAATGAAGATTTCGATATATTTTATTTCACTATTATCAGTGTGTGTTCTTTTCTCGTGCACAAAAGACAATGCCTCGATTGATAAGTTAACACAGGCTCAAAATATAGTTGAAAATAAACCCGGTGAAGCCTTAGCACTACTTGATTCTATCCCCAATGCCGAAAATATGGATAAGGATAGTTACATGAGGTATATTGTAACACGTGTGCAAGCGAAATCTAAAATGAAGCAAGATATCTCGGGCGATACTTTGATTTTTGAAGCTCAAACATATTTTGATGGAAAAAATAGTCCGCAACAAGCAGCATTGGCTAATTATTATGCAGGAATTGTAAATCGTAAAAAGAACAGATACGAGAAATCACTAATTAGCTTCTTAAATTCAAGCACTTACGCAACCAAAATTGGTGACAATAAACTG
>JAVBJR010000628.1:0-4144 GCA_031546965.1 Dysgonomonas sp. | reverse complement strand
CGAGCCAATGGGACAGATCGTTGTCGATCGGAATTCGAACGTTTTCAAATTTCTGCCAATTGCAGCTGTTACGAATTGTGACGTACATTGAGACTTGACGACCGAAATGGACCGATATTCTAGTCGTCGTAACAATTAAATGGTATGGTAAGCAAATCTGAAAATCGCAATGAATTTTCAGACTACGTGCATGTCTGCTGAGTTGGCCAAACAATCAACCAAATCGGTGTGGTCGAATATTACCATGTCATGTTACCTTTAAGTTTAATTTTGGAGCATGTTCTTCTAAACACTTGAATAGAAAGTTGCCCAATGGCCATGGCACAACTCGCACTGCAATGGTTGAGTGACGCCTTTATTTTCTATGAGTATCTGCTTCAGGTCAGAGTATCTACTCCATGGTTAATACTCGGGGCTCCATTTTATTCAACTCATTCGGAGTATGTGCTCCACATTTCGTGAGAAAAAGCCCTTACTTATTTTTCATTCAACAGGCCTATTGTGATTGTAATATAGTATGTGGATTAGTGCAAGTGATGAAATTCAGTGCCCAGTCATGGCATAGCAGTGTGACATTCATAATTATGTACAAACATTAAATAATGCCTGCACTTGGCTATGCATGATGATTAGAAAGGAATATACAGTGTACTGCTCTTTTCAGGGTACGCAGTGGAATCTCTCCAATAACGGCTCCCCTTATAAGGGCACTGCCTTACAAAGTACAATTCTTTTCCCCGTGATATTTCCCATGCAATTGAAAACCATATAAAGGCAACCCTTATAAGGGCAGTTCCCTTGTCCGCATGAGGCTACAAAACTAATTTTTATAAGGGCAGCAACCCTTTCCGTGGCTTAATTGGCTGAAACATGTGCTGAAAAACTTTTTAGAGACCAGATTATCCAGTTTTCCTTGAAAATTATACATTCATTAGATTGTTTACAAGTAGTGTTTCATTAATATGAATTTATTTGAAGTGCAGAGGGCTGTTAAAGAAATATTCCCAAGATAAGAGCGTACCCTTATAAGGTACAAATTTTTGGATCCATTCAGGTGCCGTTATAGACAGATTCCACTATATGTAGCTAATAGCTTATTTAAAATTTTGGTTTTCCAAAAAATTGGTAAGTCCAAAAGTGGACCTTTTGCAATTTTGGGGGGTTCACGTGAACCACCTGAACCCCCCCCCCTGGTTACGGGCCTGCTAGTTTTAAAAACGCTTTGACACGCTGCGGTTCTTTTATGTTTACGGATATTGTTCGAAAAAAAACGTTATTTAATGGAGAAAACGAGCAAACGCGTTCATTAGCCAAACAATTGTTCACAAGGTTTCGGGTTCCTGAAACGGCCACAGCGTGGCGCTCATAGGCGGCGCATGCGCACATCAGAAATGCGAAAACGGTCTATTGCCGTTTTCAATGAATGCATGCACCAGACAACATTTGATATTGAGAACATTTTATTATGCTCGAAGTTCAGGTACAAAACATATTTCATTTCTGCAATACATGTTAGGGACCATCCACAAATCCTGATAACAATTTGAGGCAGGCATGGTATTGGAAAAATTATCACAATTTATCATGAGGTGGCAGGAAGTTTTGTAAATTTATCGATACACATTATTTTAAGCCTGGTTTTAGTCAAATTAAAAAAAAATGATCACAAAGTGCACCTTGGTGATTTCTGTGGGAGGAAATGACGATTTTATTATTAACCATGTAAATGCTTGGACTTTTCAAGTTATTGTTCAGATATTAATGTAAATACAAACAATATCATTTAATAAATTATGTCCACAATGAAACAAATAACATTAAATTATCGCATATTTATCACTGATGAGGAACGGGTGTAAAAAATTCAATTTTTTGTTATCAGGATTTGTTGATGGCCCCTTACTGGCAGTAGTGATGCGGATCCATGTTAAAAACGATAAATTCACCCGTTGAAATTCAAGAAATGTACGGAAATTCAAAACCTGTGTAATTGACATTATTATAGGGTTACAAGCTTGCAATCCTTCCCATTAACATTAATAAATAACCCAACGAATTATAAACTAATGCAACCAATGAAACATGTAATAATGACATTATATTATTTCAAAACGTATAACCTAACCATAAACAGTCGATTCCAATTGCTTTCTAGCAGGAGACAGATGAAATTATCGTTTTTCACATGAATCTGCATGACCATTGCCTGTATGAGGGTCACCACCTTAGTGGTGATACCAGTAATAGTGAGACATACGTATGTCTCACTATTACTGGCAAGAATCAATAAAAGAATCACAAAATTGTGTCTTGCTTTAACGATAATGAGCGATCTTCCAAATGAGCATCATTAATATTCTTCGCTGGCATTGGTATCCACGGAATGCTCCGAATCCTCTTCCAAGGGTAGCGGGTCAACTGGTAGCGGCATTTGTCTGGAATAAAAATTAGGCATTGGTAGAAGTTCACATAGACAAGAAGGTTTAGATCGCACTTTAGTTAATGATATCATATATTCTATGTATAAGTATACCATGCTTAATGCATACCTGCTGCTACGCTCCTCCATTTTTTGGACTTTTTCTGGTGCATACTTTAAAAAGTTTGAAATAACTTTTTCAATCATACATTCGGTTGCATTGCTAAATTCCTTACGCGATGTGACTGCATCTGGGAAAAAAATTATGATGTGTAAAGATAATATCAATTGTTGTGACTACACAAAGTTTGTAAATACTCACCCATTACAATTCTGTATAATGCCAACTTATCAAACGCACCCTTCCCTTTCAATCCTCTCAAGAAATATTCCGCGGCAAGTTTGGTACTCATGACTTTGCCGAGGATTCTACTAACCATGTTGTCTGCACTTTTCCCCCCGATTTTGGAAAGGGTTTGAACCTGGAATGAAATATGAATGAAATACTATATGGCAAGTACATGGTTCATTAAGTAAGGCACAGATGATGTGAACATAATGCATTAAAATTATGTGTACTATTAACCTGTAATTGAACAACTGAACTCCTTATTAAACGTAAATTGCTGGAACAACTGTACTTATTAAACTGCTTGGAAATTGATGCATGCTAATTTATTTCAGTATTTCAATTTGGAAAATAAAAGCAAATTAAGATTTAGGCTTTATTGCCAAGTGTATCTTACTTGTCATTTACCGGCCTGTACAGTCTGTATACTGAAAGAAGTGGGTGAGTCACGCGTTATCACCGTCCACGGCAGGACCAGTCCCATTTAGAAGTATGAGACCGTATGATATATAGGGGGGTCCACTGAGAAAGGGGGCGGTCCTGCCGTGAATGGAGAAAACGTGTGACTCACCTGTTTCTTCTTTCAGTATAGAGACAGTACATGTGCTGTGTACTATTTGCGAATACGATTGCAACTTGCAAACACGATTTGAGAATGCAGCCAATCAGAACACAGCAACTCTCAATCAGGATGGCCAATGCCTGTTGCTTCACCATGGCATATCATGTTTCCATGCAGATTGACCGAAATTAAATCGAATACATTTGCTTGTCAGTAAATTGTAATCCGAACATTGTTATGGAAATTTCACATCATTTGTGTAGTGGTATAATTAGAACTGAATTCATATTGACTACTACATATGATGTCATCTATTCATGTTTCAGCAACAAATCACATTGCAGCAAGTGTGTCAATGGGGTACGAATTCTAGCAGCGAAAATTCTGTTTGGTTGCGGGAACTTTCAGCTCATTTTTGCCCAATTTCTACAAGTCCTATAGACAGCTGAAATTTGGTATACATATCAGTCGCACAGTATATTTTCATCTACGAAAAGACTTTTCGTAGATTACGACTTAAATTCACAAGTATTTCACTTGCAAAAACCGAAGCGGGGGTAGCTCTTGGGGTTGTTTTCACTGCACAGCTCATGCGGCAGTGACTGCGCTTGCGGCAACGGACTTTCAGTAGCACAGCCTTTTTCCAATATGGAGGCCTTAGTTGGGATAAAGCTGCAAACTGGTTGGCAGAAAACCAGTTTATCCACTTCATCCCAACTAAAGACGCCATTTTTAATTGTTTTTTCGGCCAATGGCTGTTTTCTGAAAAAGGTTAATTCACAATAGACGCTCGTGTCGATTTATAAATAAACTT
>JAVBJR010000819.1:0-4027 GCA_031546965.1 Dysgonomonas sp. | reverse complement strand
GTTTTCTGTCCGGAATGACTGACCGAGTATGCATTTGTGAACCACATTCATTTAGTTTGAATTTGCAGATATGTGAATGAAATAAGTGAGTTGAAAGTACATACAAAAGTGTGCATGTGAACAATATTAAGTAGGCCTATCGGTATTGGATAACAATGTGACAGACCTGGCACAGTCGTTGAAGTGGCTGCAGTTGTTACATTTGGGAAAAACTGAGTTACGAAAGTTTTGAACATATTTACTATTACATTTATGAAATCTGCTATAGATGTTGGTTGCTGTCTTTCCTCGAATTTTTCCGAGTTCATGTCTTTAAAGTTATTTCTCAAGACATTTCCATCCACTACTACGGTCAGCAGAATGACCACCAGTGTGACGGACTTCATAATTACGTTCATTTCTAATTTTAAAATATGTATAAAAAATCATTAATATGTACTACTAGGCTTATTGATATATTCAATACTGTAATACTCCGATGTTTTGTCTGTCACAATGGTACTGTGACTATCGACTTTAAACATTAATAAGTCAACTGCGACCTCAGATTGGACAATGTAATTCGCAGTATTACAGTATATATGACAACTATTATTAAAGTTTTGTCCAGTTTAATATATGAATTTTATGCAAAGAATTACATGTATAAACTAGTTTCAGAATATATAAAATATATATGAGCTCACCTCAGTAATTGGATGCAATGACGATTGCGTTGTCAGTTCATCAAAATCACAATGGTTTATATTGCAAAGAAATGTGTACTATACTGGGTGGAGCTATGATATTCGATACATGCAACTTCTGTATCTTGACCAGGTAAATAAATATCCGAGTGATCAGTATCACCAAGCTAGCCAACCACATTGTACGCTCACATGTGTTTGGCTCGTGCTACTCAATATTGACGTAATAGGTTCTAGTTTGCAATGCATTCCCAATACAATTTCAAATGTCATACGCTCTCAAGGTTCGTTTAAATGACATTTTGTGTCACGATATGAAATTAAACTATTTTTCAGCGTATTGCAATTATCAAATATTATAAATTATATTTTATAACGAGGAACGCGGATAATAAAAATGTTTTGTGGAATTAACTTACTGATCACATATCGTTAAACTATTTTATGACCTGTTACACCTGTATGTACCTTCAAGTCGTTTTTAATGTATTTTCTATGCTCGATTCCATTAGTTATTTGGTGTAGAAAATTGTTACATTCGTATTAATTTTCAGTGGTGTGTCCTAGTAAATGGTAAAACATCCAAATAACGCTGAAGTTGACAGTTGTCCAACTCGATCGCCACATGATTAAAGAATGACCCCCGTGCGAGTAGGTTATTAGGCAAACTAGATCCGACGTCATCAGAATACATACAAATGGTATGTTCCAAAACAACACAATGCTACGTCTGCATATATGAAAATGACTAGCAAATACTATAGTTGGGACTGGTTATTGGATAAGGCAGTTTAGAAGATATCTGATGAAGCTTGATTATGATCGATAATCATATCAGTTGCCATCTTAGTACATGAAAAGTCCTTATAATTAAAGGAAAAGTGTCAGGGTATTTTTTCAGATTTTTAATTTCAAACTCGAAGGATATTCCATGTTTACCGGTGATGTAGAATATCCCAGTAAATATTCAATTTTTTTTTACTGCAGGGATTTTGAGCATTTCGTTGAGAAAAAAACATCTCCTAAAATATATTTACATTTCAACATCTATAAAAAAAAACAATCTAAAAAATCATGCCTAATTTTAAAATTACCATTTAATTTCTTTTATACTTAATAGTTGGCTATATCACTGCTAGATGGCCTTGCATGGACTCGCATGAAAAGCCAATGGGAAGAAGTTATGAAATGTAGTAGGCCCCTACTATTAAAACCGGAGAGTATACATTACAAATTTTTACTGAAATGAGTAACATTTTTATTGTTACATTACAATTAGGAGGGGGGATGGGGTTAAGATGATGTGTTACATCTGTGTTACAAGGAGGGGGTGTCTAAAAATGAATTTTTGCATTACATAATTTATGAACAGCCCCTAATCTCATTGGCCACAAAAAATAACTGTTTAGGCATTAAAGGTAGGCGGGATGCCCATGTGACATTTCACTTCTTCTAAACTCTGGATAGAGTATACCTGCTCACAGTGTAGTAAGAGATTCGAATGTGCAACTTTAAGTTAATATTTCACGGAGGGTGGAGCCAAGTGAAAGCTCCACAACAATTGCAATGGTGTTTGCATGCAGTCAAAAGTTTGGATAACAGATGGCACTGGGCAATATTTGCATACATGCATATATATTGTAACGTAGGCATGTACGTCATCTTTGGTGGGCCAAAACAACTATTGAATATATACCTACTGCCAATCACTTAATTCTCGTTTTTCGAACAATAAATGTGACTTTGCCAACAGTTTTATTGATATCTTTTTCATCTATAAATATTGAATTTGGAACACCTTTGAAAATGTGACGCATCTCTTTAAGCAGTTATAGTAAGCAACTATACTAGTTCCTTGAATCCATGGCTATAATATTCTTATATTTATCTGCATGGGAAAGACAGACAATCCCTCTTGAAAGTGACCATTACATTAGGGCGTTTTGAAACAGTGGGATAATGTTATAACGGTGTCACAGCTCTGTTTCATGGGACAGAAATTCTTTAAAAAATGTTGATTCCATTGGAACTGGAATTCTATTAAAATTGGGGCCCCCTACATTATTTAATAGAGTTCCTGGATAGGTCCTTTGGAAAATATAACACAAGTAAATTATGGCTTATATTGATAGCTGGAGAAGGCATTCATAGGCAGCTGTTCCAGAGAAGTTGTGGAAGAGTAGACGTATGGAACAGGTTCCTGGGTGAGGTGGTATGTAGTTATATATAATAATAATATAATCCTGATGCTAACGGGTTCTATACACTATCCAGTGTGGAGGTGGTATGTAGTTTAAAAGTAAAAAAAAAACAAAACAAAACAAAAAACAAAACAAATAAAAGCAATTATTAGGGTTTAGTTAAGTGGTTGCCTTCAATATGGACCTGTTAACGTCATATATGTATTTATATTGCAATTAGTTTTGTATCAATTTCGTCAGCTGATATTATATATATGAGATACAGCAAAATTCATTATGTCAAACTCTCTCCGATCCATTTTTCATTTACGTAAAATGGCAAACAGCCAATAGATACGTGAATGACTCCTCCTCCAGTCGCATAGTTTATACCTAACAATGCACTATACGTCACCATTAACAAACAAAAACGTTGAATAGAATGTTTTTGTTGCCGACTACCGAAGTCAAGATCTGGTTGTACACAAAAAAATTATTAGAATTGGGCCGATATTTTCATGGCATTCGAGCTCAAAATAATTTCTCTAATAATCCAAACATCCATACTACTATTTGCTAATTGCCGATATTTTATTTTGTTATTGTTTTGCAGACTAAACTATGAAAAGTACAACATATATTTATACGTATGTATAGACAAATGTAATATTAATAAAAATAAAATAAATATCAAGATATTGATGCAGATGCAATATGCATCTATACTGTGTTGCAGCAAACCTGTAACTAAAGCTGGAAGAAATTTTGAACAAAGAATGGGAAAGTAACTTTAATATTTTTCAATGTGTTACATGACATTATAACATGGCCTTCAGAGCATTGATCTGATCGGTAATTGCAGTTTTCTGCGGTCCATCTGGAACAACCATCAAGATGCCCTGTAATTGTAGCAGGGTTGCATTTATCCTACTTTTTTCTTCTGGAGTTAATGGAGCAGATGGAGTAGTTGAAACAGCTTGTGTAGGTGTTGTAACAGTAATAGAGGTAGTAGTAGTAGGTGTAGTAGTAGTAGTGGTAGTGGTAGTAGTTGTTGGTGGTCTTGTGAATGTGACAATTGCCAAAGTTGCGGGGTATGCTGGAGGTGGTCTTCCAAGACCACCTGTGAAGATATTGAGCAGATTTGATATAAAGCCGAAGAAT
>JAVBJR010000634.1:0-2584 GCA_031546965.1 Dysgonomonas sp. | reverse complement strand
CCATTTGGTTGATGCCTTAACTATATTGTGTGTCCAACAGCTAGCAAGCACAAGTTTGTTATCCTCACATTCACTGCCATGTTGTGACATCATAAACTGGGTGTGGCTGGGGAGGGGCTTAATGGGATAGGACAATTTGGTTTTTGATTTCTACTGAATCAACCCTTACTTTTGAAATGAGCCTTGTATTATAGGTTATAAAATTCAAACTACTTTTTTTGTTTTTATTTTTTATAATGC
The DNA here is from genome assembly GCA_031546965.1 of Dysgonomonas sp. Taxonomy (GTDB): domain Bacteria; phylum Bacteroidota; class Bacteroidia; order Bacteroidales; family Dysgonomonadaceae; genus Dysgonomonas_A. Next base: position 2,344 of record JAVBJR010000634.1, on the reverse strand, counting down.
AAAATTCAGGTTTCGACATAATGTAAAGGGCATACAAAAGAAATAACTAATTTGCAAGCAGATATTTTGAATATTTCAATTTCCTATCCCCTGCATACACTATGGACCAAAAGCCCTTAAATAAGTATAATGTTATTTTGGTTTCAACTAGTTGCATCTAGAGATGGTGCAGGTGATGGCTCTTGCATTGATGATAGTAATGGAAAAGAGAGTGCTGATGGTGCCAGTTGAAAGGTAGCTCTTGATGTTGGTGAAGTAGTCATCTTCAGGATTCTACCAAGTTATGACTTTTTTTGGAATGTTCATTGCTTTTATATATTCTGGACAGGTTAATATAGGCACTGGTCAGCCCTTTGATGCATCTTTTATCTTTGTGATGGAGAGGTCATCATAGAAACTGGATGGCTTGAATGTGGTAGTGGCTCACCAAAGAGCCTAAATTGTATCTCTTAATCCACACATTTCATTGTAAACCTGTCCATTTCCAATAAGTTTGTGATAAAAGGACATCCCTTTATCTGATGGGTGCTGGTATATTTAAGAGCTGACCAGGGTCAAGGAAATGGCAGCTGTGACCAATTAGGGTAACCTAGATGTAAAACATCACAAGTGTGGGTCGGTAGCAAATCATTTCATAATGAATCTCGGCTTCACATATGTTTTCGTCATAGGCAAACCGCCACCCTTCAAATCACCAAATGCATTTGGTCACAACTATTCGTCTTATTTGTGTCTCGCCATACATCAGTTTGTCACACTCTGATTGTCACAGCATATCTCGTCATGATCAATACATCACTCGCTTTTCGACACAGCACACCTCGTGACGATCAATTTGTCAAACACTATTTGTCACAGAACAACTCGTCACGCACTACTGGTCACACTCTACCTGCCACACAGTGGCAGGTAGAAGTAATAAAAAGGGGGAAAAGTAATTGTCGTTTTGCAACCTTTATACACGTTCCAGGGAAATTATTACCGGAAGCCTAATTCTTTGATAAACCTGGGAAAATATTCAAGTGGTTCTCGAAAATTTGAAACAAATGAGTAACTATGCAAATGATGAGTGGAACATTTCTTTATTCACTTAGTACTTCAAAATTATATGATATGCTATGCCACCAAAAAGAAATCCATTCCATTTTGTCAATAATTTTGAACAAGTGTTTGAATTGAAGCATCATTGGCAGCATATCTCCTGCGTTTTTAATGACTGCAGCGCATGGAAGTAGCTACTCTACCCTTGCAGACTTCTTTGACTATTTCTTGCAAGAAAATATACAGCGGTCGATGATTCTGGCATGACTTGGTCATGCACGTGCATGGTGAGCATGGTGTGTACACACCATCAGCTAGGCTAAAACCTAGGAGGGTATTGCCTGCCTCGGACATTTCTTCCAGAAACATAATTTTCAGCGAAATAATCAGCAAGATGATCCAAATCGTTCTCTAAATTGTCACACCAATGTAAGAGTGCATCACCGATTGGATATTCTGGAACAAATGCGCAAAACCTCGTGCACTTTCCGTCTCAAAGCATTATTTTCTACATAAGCAGCTTGCAACCCTATCTGTTGAACACGCCTCCAAATGTTTTGCAACCAATGGAAAAGGCAAAGCTTGATAGAAACTGTTGGGAAAACATTTTAACAAGAGATAATTGCACTAATTTCAAAACCCAACATAACTTGATCCGGCTGAAGTATGTAATTGAGATTTATAGTCATAATCTTCAACTATTCTCAAAAGACAGTATATGCTGATTATGTCTTCCTGATCATGAGGCAGTAAGCAAGTGGCAATATGTCTCCACTAACATCTGCATGTATGGAGTACAGCTGACCTTGTGGGCTTGGGAAGATATGAGGTGCTCTCTTAAAGTGCCTATCAGCATACAAAATTTGTGGGACAGACCAAAAGTGTATATTTTCTTGGGTTGTGAATATAATAATTATCTCAATGTCACCATCCACTGCGTTGTTATCACACATTAGAAAGTCCTGTTCATCTACTCTTAAATAGGGTCTCCATATTTTACAATTTAAGTTCAATTCACCAAGAGTTGCTGGGTTTCTAGGGACCAGACCTCTTCGCTTTCTATTGATTGCTAATTTTGCAGTAGCATCATGAACCAATGGTCGAACAAATTATGGCGACTGGGACAAAACATCCCTCACAAGTGCTCCACTTGGACCAGAGTGTGTAACAGCTCTGTCCTTCATTACAGTCATAACCTGGAAGCAGTCTCACAATATTTACAAAAACATAGGCAATTAAAAATTACACTATAGCTGTTGGAATAATGATACATAGCAAAGTAATTGCATTGCCAGCATTGTTC
>JAVBJR010000383.1:0-3193 GCA_031546965.1 Dysgonomonas sp. | reverse complement strand
AAAGTGACCATGCTTGTGATGCTGGTTGATTTTGTAAAACAAGATCGAAGCTACTATGTTCGCCCATTTTTGCAGTTCTAAGCGAAAATATGTGGGCAAATGTTTTGGCAGTATAGTATGTTATACACAATGTGGTGAAATGTGAATTTATAACAAAAAAATTACAACATGAACTTGTTAACAGCATTCCCAGTATTTATTAGTCTCGGATATGCTCAACTTTTATAGTATCTGTTCCTCAATATTTCTTTGATACATTTTGGTTCACATCAGTATCATACATATAAAATGAATTCTTAAGCATGGTTGGACCGCTCCCTTACAGAAATTTTCTGAACTGCTGCAGGTCTGCATGTGAAACATTTGCACACATTTTACATGGCTGTTGCAAGTCTGCACTATGCCTGCTGCATACTATAAGTACATGACAAACTACCGGAAGTCGGGAAATTACCCTAGTAGAAATTGCAAAAATATTTGTAAGCTGCAGCATGCCTGCAAGTAGGATGAAAGTGGAACCTTGACGGAGTTCATTGCAGCTATGCCACATTGCAGAGTTGCTACAGAAATTATGCACACTCAAAAGTTTTCAAAATTTCTACTGGGGTATTTATTGTGCAGCTAATGTGCAGCTTAATGTGGTAATAGCTGCAAAATACATTCCTACAGACCTGCTACAGACATGCTACAGAGTTCATGCAAATTGCCTCATACTTTAAAGTATGCAACAGGCATATTGCATGCTTGCAGCAGACATGCCGCAGGTGTGTAATTGTTTCACATGCAGACCTGTTGCAGCACGCACGAGAAGAAAATTTATGTAACAGCTGTTCTTCAGCAATTGCCTTATTACAAGCATGTTTTAACTTCTGTCTTTTGTTATGGTCAGACTAAAGATGTGTTCTCTTTATTGCAACCTTTGAATTCAGCTTATTGAATGCGATTATAATTTTAAAATATTCCGAACATGAGGCAGCTTACATGGCTGCAAACATCAGCCAAAAATCATTTAAAACACATCGGTGTTATTGATACAACACCTGGCGTTTTTGTCCATGTTTTTTGTTGTGGTTTGGCAGTTTTTGACGACCACTAGATCGAACGTTAAAATCGCCCCTAACACTAGAACGTCATACTGGGTGTTATTCTGCAGCTAAGGAACCATGTTTTCTTGAGGAATTAATTTTTTTAATGATGACAATAGTGTGCTCAAAGACAAATGTGGCGAAATGTCAAGATTTTCAGTCCAAAACCTGTTTTTCCTATTCTATATTCCGATTGTTTCTAATCTACATCAATTTAAATTTTCCTCAGCATGTATACATGTGATGGCTTTATTCTGCTACAAATTCGTGATTTTTAGAATTAAATTACGACCGCCAGATCGCATGCTGCACGAACACTTGCGTTGAAGTTCAAAAATTTCAACTCAAGTGTTGGTGCATCATGACGCTCCAAACAGTGAAGTACAGCAGCCGAAGTTTGTCAGTGCTGCAACTCAATTCACAGCCGACGCAGCATTGACGTGCGTCCCCGACGGACGAATCTGGTGAAACGCATGTGTTGAAGCAAGCTTGTGAATCGGGCTTAAAGGAGAAATGACAGGGCGGGAAAAGTGGACTATTGTCAGTGCCTGAAACGGCCTCGAGAACCCGTTCTGGCCAATAATGGACAGACTAATTGGCAGGTAGTCCAAATTTACCCAATGGCAGGGTTGGTCATAGTCCACTTTTCCCGCCCTGTCTGTTCTCCTTTAAAACGAACGCCACTTGTAGCCATCCGAAATGGAAATTCAAATATATGTGTCACCAAAACCGCGAGTCTTTCATCCGTTCCATTGAGACGTGCACCTCTGAAAACGAGTGAATCGCCCTCCCGCAGAAGGAAGTAGCGCGACTTTAATGCATTTTTTTCTAAGTTTATTGCTTACAGCTTTGCATTTATTTAGCGGTACATGTGAATGCTTTTGTGGTATAACAATCTATCAAACGAAATTTTTTCCGTGCAGTGTCCCTTTAAGGCAATTTTAGCCCAGTTTTAGCCATTATAAATGGATCGTTACAGTTATTAAAGATTTTGAGCGCGCGTATGTATAAGTTTGACATGATAGAAGGGGAAGGGGGGGGGGGGTTCACAGTTGTGATAAAGCGTCACAAGGAGGAGGGAGGGGAAAAATTGCATATTTCAGCGTGATGTAATATCTGGATGTTCCCTGGCCTATATCAAACCAAACTCGTGACAGTTTGATATACCATGTTTCATGGCTTCGTTAATTTTTTTCAACTTATGACAAACCGTAGCTTCAAGATGTTGGAGCAAGTGTTTGCCTTTGGGAACACTGAAGTTTCTGGAGCATGCAGGATTTCTATGCTTGCCTTAGGCTGCGTACACAACGCAGCAGGCAGGGTCACATGTAGCAGTTCTGAGAGCAGTGCTGAACAAATATCATTGCTGGGGGGTGTGCACAACGATGCAGGCTGCAACAACAATTATTGGGTCATGACGAGTTACTTCTGCATTTGAAAAATGTCTTCTGAAAGCGAAAACAAATTTACTGTATAGCAGCATAACATATTAATATTTGTGTAACTACACTACAAAAAGAAATCCTGAACATCTAATTAATAAATCTACAAAGGGGTACAAATATGGTGATCATCTTGTGTGCTTAATAACTCCACAATACCTCTCTCTCATAAACTTGTATAATCAGCTGATTAAAATCCATGTTTTTAACGATAACAAACACACATTGCTGCAACGAAAACCAAAACTTGGTGTGAATAAGCTCGCAGGCACCTGCGCATGTCGCTGCAGCAGTTGCCACTTTGCTGTGCACGCCCCCTATGAAATACAGGGGGAATTTGACCATCGCTTACAGCACCCAGCTGTCAGAACTGCTACAAGTGATCCTCCCTGCTCCGTTGTGTAGGCATTCTTAGATGAGAGTCCTTATGGAGGGATAGTGGCGTAACCAGTTGCAAAACACACGATGTCCTCAAGGGGGCATCGTGCGCTTCCGTCTGAACAATTAAAATTATTGACATGATTATAAACATCCATATTGCACTAGCCTGTTATATTGCATATTACAGTAGAACCTCCCTTAACTAATATCCATGGGGCCGGTTGTTTTTATTAGTTTAGAGAGACAAGGTGCAAATGTGGAAAGTGCCTTTCCCTGCAGCATAGC
>JAVBJR010000018.1:0-8015 GCA_031546965.1 Dysgonomonas sp. | reverse complement strand
TGTTAATAGAATCTAAAGGAGGCTATTATCTCGAAGCACCCGTATCCGGAAGTGTAAAGCCTGCAATAGATGGAACCCTTATCATATTGGCTGCAGGCAGAGAACCCGATTACGAATTTGCAACCACTTACTTCGAAACATTAGGAAAATTATCCCTCTACCTAGGCGAAGTAGGGCAGGGAGCCAAAGCTAAACTGGCGATTAACTATTATATGTCGGTAGTTATTGAAGGACTAGCCGAAACAGTACTTTTTGCCGAAAAGAATGGGATAGATAAAGAAACCATGATGTTTATTGTCAACGAAAGTGCTTGCGGCAGTCCTATGTCGAAGATGAAGACCCCTTCGATTATACAAGACAATTATCCGGCAGCTTTTCCCTTAAAGCATATGGATAAAGATATCCGATTGGCAGAAGCCGAAGGGCTCAATACATCCACTCTGCAAGCGATCAAAAGTATATATCAAGAAGCGATGGAAGCAAACTTGGGTAATGATGACCTTATGGCTGTAATAAAGACCGTAAAATCAAAATATTTTAGCTAAGAAGAGATTATCCTAGATATTGAAGCAGAAAGTCGTAAATCGGCTCTCTGCTTCTTTTATTTGCTTCTTACAGGTCTTTTATCAGAGTATTCTTTTCCTTTTCGTGAATAGTATTCCGGATATCATTGATAACGTTCCATTCATCAATAAACTCTTCGGTAATATCGATATTAAAATCCTCTGAACCGAAACTGTCGACCTTATGAAAGAGGTAACTGACCGATATTTTGTGTATATCCAGTGCCGGAATATACGCAGGCACTAAATCATCACCCGAAGGTGTTTCAACAATGATATTGAGGTCGAGTAATAGATAAATAATGTCGCTGGTAAGACGGGTCGGTATTTTATATTTCTCCGATATATCGTGTACAGTATACGGTTTTTCGCCTTCTTCGAAGCGTTTTACTATCAATGTGGAAATCAGTAAGATGATAAAATCTTTGTAACGGCGGGTTATATCTTTGACCTCTTTCTCGAAATTGAAATTCGCAATATTTTGATGAGCAAACGATAACTCTACCCCAATCAATACTATCAGCCATGATAATTGTAACCACAATAACAGCAAAGGCAATGCCGCAAAACTACCGTAGATGGCATTGTATTTAGATATCCACAACTGACCCCCAATATAAACCTGCTGAAAAACCTGAAACGCCAACCCTGTAATTATACCTGCAAAAAGAGCACTACTGATATTTACTTTGGTGTTGGGGATGTACGCATAGATAAATGTAAAAAGCAGTACAGTAAGAATATAAGGCAATATTTTTATAAGGGGACTTACAAATACCCCGATGATTTGGGTTTCGAGAGAAGAGTTGAGAATAATAGAAAAGCCCGCATTACATACCAAAAGTATAGGTGCAACAAGCAGCAACCCCGTATAATCGGTAAACTGGCGGTAATAGGATCTTCCGTTCTTTACACCCCAAGTTGAGTTGAAATTGTCTTCGATATTTCCCATCAGATTCAAAACCGTGTAAAGCAGCAATACGATACCGATACCTAAAAATATTCCCCCTTGAGCATATTCGAGCGATTTGTCGATAAACTGCATCGCTGTCGAGAGTGCCTGCTCCTGCCCTTCAAAGTAACTGAACAATTCGCTTTGCACAATATTTTGAAATCCAAATCCCCTCGCCACGGCAAACAGCACAGCAAGTAGAGGCACAATAGACAAAAGGGTACTGTATGTAAGTGCCGATGCCCGAGTATTGACCAACGACCAGTTTAAACTTCTGTAGGCAAGAACAAACGATTTGATGATATTATATGATATGCCCCGAAGCTTACCCAATCCATTGGTGTCTATTCTCCAAATATCGATGGATATGAAGTGGTACAACCACCTAAAAAAGTTCTTTATTTTTTCAATCATACTCATAGTTTTTTCAATGCCCCCATTTTCAGAAAAAGTTACACTATTTGGTTACAAATACCCTGTATTGTGTGTATTTTAGTCACTTTTTCAAATATCTGTAAATCAGTGTATAAAATAAAAAAAGTTACAAAGGTTACAAAAGTAACACTTTTTATGCGGTTATTTTTTTATTCACCTTTCAATTTTTTCTTTCAGCCGATCTCTATCCTATTGTATAGATAAACTGACAGATAAGAAACACACCAATCGATCGGTCTATTGTTTATTTACAGAAAACAGGGATTAATCCTTATTAAATCAAAAACATCGAGTAAAGGTAGATTGTTCTTTAAGACGTAGTTTATACTGATTCAGAAATTCTCTGGAGGGGGGAGTTCTGCTCTACTCACGAAACTTTCGAAAGGGATAAGAGGTAGCTGTCCCCAATGTAATATTAAGAACACAGAAAACACTAGAAAAACAGATAGGAACCCCACCCAACCTCCCCGAAGAGAGGAGCTAAAAAACACTTCCTTTGTACCCCCTCTCCTTTCGGGAGGGCTGGGGTGAGGTGCTATTCGCTATCCCTCAACATTTCTTTTATTTCGGCTTCAATGTCGGGATAATGGGCATTCATTTCTTGCAGGCGCTCTCTGTATCTGTTGTATCTTTCTTGTTGCGCATCAAGTTCTTTTTGATCTTTTTTACTTTGTTTGCGAACCAATACAATACAGATCACCATACCTACAATGATAATAATACTTGCCCACAGGTATAAATGGAAGTTTGATAGTATTTCACCAAAGTGTTTATCGTTCTGTTCGATGCGAAAGTTGCTGTCTGCTTTTATCATTTCTGCAGGGCGCTCTTCATTTGCAATCCGATCTTTGGTATCCGATTCTAATTCTTTGAAATGTAATGCTTGCTTGTAGTCACCTGTCAGTTTATAGTAATTGGTGAGTGCTGCATACATTTCTTTTGTTGTATGATTATAAGTTACTTCGGGAAGGCTTGCTTCTACTTTAGCGGCATATTCTCTTGCTAGGTTGTTGTCTTGCTTAATGGTGTAAATTTTAAGCAGATATAAATAAGCTTGTTTTTTTTGATCTTCACCAGTAGCTTTCATACTTAAAACTGATTGATAATATCCAATAGCTTTATCGTATTCATCCATGCCAAAACTTGTTAAACCTAGATTTTGGGTAATTTGGCTTTTAAATTGATCATTATTAAGATTCTCAGCTATTGTCAAAGCTCTATTAAAATAAGAATAAGCACTATCCAATTTATTCATGGCTTCATAAGAACGACCAATAAGATTAGAGACTCTTAGAATGGAAAGAGAATCATTTTCCTCATAGTAACCTAAAGCTTTTTCGTAATAAATTATAGCACTATCCAAAACTCCTTGTTGAAAATATAGGGCTCCTATATTATCAGATATTTTTACAGATAAATTATTATCTCCTATTTTCTTAGCATAATAATACGAATTGAAAAAACTCTTAAGAGACTTGGCATACATTTTTTTCTCAGAATACACACCTCCAGTATAGAAGTGAGCTAAGGCTCCTTGCTCAAGATTACCCTTATCTTCAAAATATTTTTGAGCTTCAAATATTATTGTGTCGCCAGTAATGTTTTGATGTGTTTTGTATTTAGCTTGTACGTGAGCTACAATATACTGCATATAATCATCTCTATCCATATCTTCAGGGGTACGGATAGAGTCCAATAATGTAAGAGCTTTGGCAGGGTCAGTATCTATTAGTGTTTGAGCTTGCTTAAGCAAATGATATGATGTATTATCTTTTTGACAAGAAATCAATAATAAGCATAAAAAAAGAAATAGTAAAGAATAAGATGTGATTTTCATTGTTGCAAAGTTTAGATTGAAAAACGAATATATTTTAATTGTTTGGTAAATTATATTCTACTCCAATGTCATCACTTTGTGTAGTATTTATAGAGGGACTATTTGAATTACGAGGTGGATCTAATTCTCCAGCTGAACCTCCAATACCTGCGTTACCGCTTTGCGTAGTATTTATAAAAGAACTATTTGAATTGCGAGGTGGATTTAATTCGTCAACTCCTGCTCCGCCTCCAATACTCATATTATCTTGTTCACAAGACGTAAATAAAACACTTAGAAAGCCAATTGCTGAAATAATAAAAAGTAATCGTTTCGTTTTCATAGTAAATTTAATTGTTGTGCATACTAAATTTTTAATCAATATGATGCAAAGGAAATCAATTTATTTACTTTCATATAACCTAAAAATATCTTTAACTTCAAAAAAGGAAATTATTAGAAAAAAAAGAGATATCGTAAAAGTTTTGTTAAAAATTTTATTCCGAACATCTGTAGGAAGCTGTCCCCAATGTAATATTAGAACACAAAAAACACAAGAAAAACAGATACTCACAAGATTATGTTTTTTATAAGCAACCCATTATGAGTAGTATTCAAAAAACTAAAATCTGGACATTCTGTGTATTTAGTGTGCCTATTCTATTATTTTTCGTCTTCATTCGTATACTCATAAAGCATAGTGACCACCGAAAAGATTAAGCCGAAATATATTATTCCAAAAACAGCACCCACTAGAGCTATAATGATATTACCTCCCGAATCGGCAAATCCGATGACGATTCCGAGAATAACACCCACACTGAAAAATAATATCTTAAATATTTTATTCTTAGATAAATTGTGTAGATTCTTTAAAAGCGGCGCAGAAAATGGTTTGGTAAAGCGGGCAATAGCTATCAATACAAATAAAATACCCACTACATAGATCCCGAATCTAAAAAAAAGAGGTGAAATAATATTATCCATTTAGCTGAAAATAAAAGATGAGGTCAATCGAAAAATAAAATACAGCCGATCTATAAGCCGGGTTCTGTGCCTCGTAAAAACGAAGTGCTTGTCATTTATCTACGCTTGCTGTCGCCAACAAGCTCTAGCAACCTACCCCCCGACATCGGGCGAGCAGCCCTACATGCGTCGGTATACATGGTCTTGCAACTCATAAGTAGTACGGCTCTCGGTATTGCTACAAAGACCGGTGAGCTCTTACCTCACCTTTTCACCCTTACTCCAATAAAAACCGGAGCGGTTATTTTCTGTTACCTAACTCTGCCCTCACAAACAGCTTCCCGTTAAGAAGTATGATGCTCTATGTTGCCCGGACTTTCCTCTTTCTACCCCTTGCAAGGTAGCCAGCGACAAACCGATCTGCTGTATTTCGATGTAAAGATAGTATATTAGTTACAAGTTACAAGTTACAAGTTACGAGTAATTGGTAAAGAAGTTGACAAGAAGGCTGCTCTTACAGCCCATTCAACAACTTGTAGCCATTCAACTTGTCAACTTGTTTGCTTGTCTACTCCTTTAATTACTTGTAACTTGTAACTAATATACTATCTTTGAAAATATTTACCAAAACATTATATGGTACTTAATTACATTTGGATTGCCTTCTTCGTTGTTGCTTTTGTGGTAGCATTGAGCCGTCTTATCTTCTTTGGAGATTTCGAAACTTTCAATGCAACCGTAAATTCTACTTTTGCATCGGCAAAATCGGGATTCGAAATATCCATTGGTTTAACGGGAGTCCTTACCCTATGGATGGGTTTAATGAGGATTGGAGAACAGGGTGGGGTAATACAACTTTTCTCAAAAGCGATTAATCCCTTATTTAGTCGTCTTTTTCCCGATATACCAAAAGATCATCCGGCAGGAGGTTCTATTCTGCTGAATATTTCAGCCAATATCTTGGGACTTGATAACGCTGCTACTCCGGCAGGCTTGCAAGCCATGAAAGAGTTGCAGGAAATTAACCCCGATAAAAGTAAAGCATCCAATCCGATGATGATGTTTTTGGTGATGAATGCTTCGGGCTTAACGCTGATTCCCGTGTCGGTAATGACTATGCGTGCACAAATGGGAGCAGCCAATCCCGCAGATGTTTTCATACCTATAATGATAGCCACTTTTATATCTACAATGGTAGGAGTGTTGGCGGTATGTATCAAACAGAAGATTAAAATTTTTGATAAAGTTATTCTTGGTACATTTGGAGGTGTTGCTGCGGCGATAGGAGCCGTTATATGGGGTTTTAACCAAGTGGGACCCGAAAAAGCGCAGAAAATATCGAGCTTGGTGGCGAGTATAATACTGTTCAGTATCATCCTGTTTTTTATATTGAATGGATTTGCGAAAAAAATCAATGTATACGATACCTTTATTGAAGGTGCTAAAGATGGTTTTTCGACAGCAATACGTATAATTCCTTACTTGATTGCCATATTGGTGGCAGTAGGTATGTTTAATGCTTCGGGAGCAATGGGCTTTTTGTTGGGAGAATTGAAATCGTTAGTTGCTTTTGCAGGCTTCGACACCCAATGGGTAGATGCTATGCCTACCGCCTTTATGAAACCTTTGAGCGGAAGCGGTGCTAGAGGAATGATGGTAAACACCATGAAAATGTTTGGCACAGACTCATTTGCCGGTCGATTGGCATGTATTTTCCAAGGGGCTGCCGATACCACCTTTTTTGTGGTAGCGGTTTATTATGGCAGTATCAATATAAAAAATAGTAGATATACAGTTCCTTATGCTCTGTTAGCCGATTTGGCAGGAGTTATTGCCGCTATTTGGGTAACGTATATCTTTTTCAGTTAACAGTCAACAGTTATCAGTTATCAAAACGCAAAGTTTTGTTTACTTGTCAACTTATTTACTTATTATTCTTGTAACTGTCCACAGGACGAAGTAACTTGTAACTAAATAAAATATGTCAATAATATATCAAAACGAAGATGTAAAAGCCCCTTTGATAAAAAAGAGGGAAGTAACAAAGTGGATCAAAGATGTAGCAGCATTTTATGAAAAAAAAGTAGGCGCTATTTCGTATATCTTTTGTTCCGATGAAAAGATTTTGGAGATAAATAAAGAATATCTTCAACACGACTATTATACGGATATCATCACGTTCGATTATACCGATGAAGGTGTTATATCGGGTGATATCTTTATCAGTTTAGATACTGTAAAAAGCAATGCTGAAGAATTTAAAACAGATTATAAGGAAGAGCTTCATCGAATTATTATTCATGGCGTACTTCATCTTTGCGGAATAAATGATAAAGCCGAGGGAGAGAGAGAACACATGACCGAGTGCGAAAATAAAGCCTTATCACTTTTGAATAGTAATAAATAGGTTTCTTAGACCTCAAATACAATATCCTTATGAAAAACCTTTTTTTAATATTATTTTTTTTCTTACTGGTTATGAACATGGATGCACAATCAACAGTAAAACTTTGGGAGACAGTTCCTCCAACCAGTAATGGTTTGTCTGAAACCGAAACAAATGAAAATGGTCGAATCTCGAATGTCTCTATTCCCGAATTAACCATCTATTTACCCGATTCTACTATAAATAGAGGCATAGCTGTTATTATTTGCCCCGGAGGAGGTTATGCGCGGTTAGCCATAGACCACGAAGGGCACGATTTTGCCAAGTGGTTGCAATCGCAGGGCATTGCAGGTATTGTTTTTAAATATCGTATGCCCAACAAAGTAAAGCAAGTCCCAATGGAAGATTTCAATCAAGCCATTACTTATGTGAGATCTAAAGCTTCGCAGTGGAAAATTGCTACTAACAAAATAGGTGTTGCCGGTTTTTCGGCAGGTGGTCATTTAGCAGCTACGGCATCTACTCATTTTTCTTCCAAGGAATTAAGACCCGATTTCTCGATTTTATTTTATCCTGTAATAACTATGGGAGATTTTACGCACGAAGGATCACGTACCAATTTGCTTGGCGATACACCATCGGCAACCGATATAATGACTTATTCGAACGAAAAGCAAGTAAATGAGTTTACCCCTCCCGCCATATTATTGTTGAGTGACGACGATACTGTTGTTGTACCCAAAAATTCGATCACCTATTACAATGCCTTAAAGGAGAATATGATTCCTGCAACCATGTATATTTTTCCATCCGGAGGTCATGGCTGGGGTATGAGAGACAATTTTGAATACCACAAAGAAATGCTTTCGCTGCTTGGCTTGTGGTTGAAAAGATTGT
>JAVBJR010000981.1:0-2759 GCA_031546965.1 Dysgonomonas sp. | reverse complement strand
GGAGTGGAAATCTGGGGGTGGGAGAAATGGGAAGGTTTGGGAAAATTGGATTACAACGAAATACTCCAGGATATATTGTTAGGGGTTAAAAACATGTTCAGGTAGGACTGAATTTATAAACCGGAAATACGTCACAGGAAGTGGGAGGGGCCAAATTAGCATCAGGTAGGACTGAATGAACCGGAAGTGACCGGAGCCTATGATTGGTTGAACCGGAAGGGGGCGGGGCCTAAACAGGAACCGGAAATACGCCACTTCCGGTCGCTCAATGACCCTGCTATAATACTCATGCAAGGTATAATATGGACAGTATGTGAGAACATTCTTGCTGTGGTCATGATGTGCGACATCTGTTTTAATTAGACCATGAAACGGTGTGTTATCATGTACCTGGACTGCCATGAATTTTGCACTATTCGGCTTGTTATCTTCGGCAACCCTCTTTTGTTTCCCATTAGCTGAAGGTCCAAACTGTGCATTTTCAGAACCCATAACTGTTGTTTAGATGGTTGTAGTGTTGGTAGATGACAAAAGCAACTGTGTAGCTCAATCCTTCAACTATCCGATCTAGCTAATACTCCAACTTGTGCGTTACAGCTGTGCCTATATACCCTTTTTCTTACTGACGTCATGCCCAAGAACATACTATGTGACCGTACTCTGACACTGGTTCCGAGACGGGTTCCGAGGCAGGTTCTGATGTGGTTTGCGAATGTCGACCCTTTGAGGCCATTATTTTGTTTGTAGTACAGTTGAGCTGTATATATCTAGCTGTCTATAAATCAAACGTGTTCATGTGTGATTAACTCATTACAAACCGGACATCATGCAGGATAGTTGGGAACGTCTTTACTACAATCCGAGAGAAGCGGCAGGGTTCAGTAGCGTAAGTAAACTGCAAAAGGATTCAAAAACAAAAAGGAGGTGTGATGTAGTCAAATTGTTGTCGGGTCAAGACACGTATACATTACACAAACCGTATCGGAAAAACATTAAAAGAAACCGTGTGATCGTGTCGGCTATGGATGAGCAATGGCAAGCTGATTTGGCAGATATATGACAACACTTGTAAAGTTCAATGATGGATAAAATTATATTCTAACATGTATTGATATATTGTCAAAGTACGCATGGGCAGTACCGTTAAAAAGAAAAACTGGGGCTGAACTTGTATGTGCATTCAAAAAGATATTTGAAGGTGGGAGAAAACCATTAAAGTTGAATACCGACCAAGGAAAAGAATTTGAAAACAAAACGTTTAAGGCTTTCCTCAAAGAAAACACCATTCAGTTTTTCACAACTAGAAGTGATAAAAAGGCAAGTGTAGTTGAACGATTTAATCGATCCTTAAAAACATGAATGTGGAAATACTTCACTGCTAGTCGTGCAAAAGCTGTGTTTGAGAAAGGTTACGAAGCTAATTGGACAGAAGAGATATTTACTATTGCAACACGAATTCTAAGGGACCTGTAGTTTATAGGATAAAGGATTACAGAGGTGAAATCAATGAGCTATAAGGGTGGGACAGGAGAGGCAGACAGGTCAAAAACGCCGCACACCCGCGCCCGGGCCGCCATTGCAGTTGCTATGGTGACAGTCATGGCCACACCTTCTTGCCACTCTGCGTTTGCAGCCATCTTTGCTCGTAGCAAACACGTTGTTGGAGCAGTTTGTTTATATCTTTTTTCGTATAGCTAGGCGGTTTTTTTTTACCATGTGGGATCACAACTACTGTGCTAAGGAAAAGGTGAGTTTTATTAAAAAATTTATCAAAGTAAAATTTAATTTCCACAGCTACAACTTACAACATGCAACCACATAACAACCTAGAAAAAAAAATTGTTTTGGTCAAAGAATGCATAAAAATGCCCTGTCATTTCTCCTTTAATAGTTCACATGAGATTCAATTTGCTTGATTATCGATCTCGGCAGATTTATAGTTAATTGGACTGACAAAAATTTGACGGCATTGATATCGTATCATTCACTGAGGTACCCGCAAGTGACGAAGGATCCTATGCACCAGACAAGAATAAATGTTGAGATGAAACATACGCCAGTTTTTCGAGTAGGCCTCGGAGTGAAGAATCCGCCTGCCGAAGGCCAGATTGGCTCAGAGGATTCAAAGACTGGTACAACAAATGGTCACCAAATACTGACCCCACAGATACCTGGGAATGTGCCACCGACAGACTTTAGAACAACGATTTTGGACAGGCCCCCAGAGTAACAGGTGGAAGCCTAGGACTGAGAACGGATGACACCTGGACCCTGGCTGAATTATTGGACAGGTTCTCGGTTTATCTACGTGACCTGAGTGAGGACTACCTCCAGCTCCTGTACCACCCCTGGCAGGAGTGGTGCGGGGACAGCTTCGCGGACAAAGGCAAACATTTTAATTCTGCCTAGACTTTCATTGGCTTTCCCAGTTTACAAAAACAACCTTTTCACTTTGGCTGTTCTTGCAATTATGAGAGGATCCAACATGGAGCAGATCATGGCCAAGTTCACTTTGCAGCACCCATTACAACTTGCAAAATAACGCTAGTGCTTCACAGGCAGGGATTTTGATGTTGCATCACTTTAGCTTTTCCACACATAACATGTGATTATGCTGTGATGAGGATCTCTAGTCCAATAAAGTTCACTGTTCCAAAACAACTTGGCGTGCAAGCATTTGCTTCACTAGTCACAAGGTCCATCAATGAGATCATAATTTAACAACTCCTGGAAGCTCACGCATACTGCATGTACTTGTT
>JAVBJR010000327.1:0-3965 GCA_031546965.1 Dysgonomonas sp. | reverse complement strand
CGCGTGACGCAAAGGCTTATCGGACAAGCTTGGGTGTACGTTGGCTGGATGCAAGCGACCCTTTTGGCTCCTTTGGGCATTTTTGATCCTGTTCAGAAAGCTGCTTTAAAGCTGGAATGCACGAAAAATGAGGTGATTTTTGGTGTTGCGATTCAAGATGCTAGTAAAGTGACGACACGCGTACATTTACAATGTTAATTTTGTTGGTGTTATGTATTACAATTCCTCCAAGTTCTCTTTAGTTTACATTTGCGGGGCTTTTATATTTGCTCTTGAACTTTTGAAGTTAATACTTCTTTATTTTTCATTTTTAATGGCTGCAGAGCACTGCATTGGTTATGTTAAAAGCACACACAGTGAAATATGTGGAAGTGGCTTTAGATGCTTGTTGCAGTTTTGCACTGCTTTGTAGAAGTCTTTCGAGTTAGCTAGGTAACACTAGCACATTAATTGATCTGAAATTTCCACATATAAAGCATTAAACAGCAAGTAGTTAGTCCAAGTTTCCAATAACTGCGGAGTTAATATCACCAGTTCTAATAAATTTCACCACCTCTAATAAATATCAATTGTTCTTATTATATAATTATAATACAAGGTGTCTACTGTCATTATATTCCTCGTAATCCTGTTCAAAGTAATGATTGTATTTTACAATATGGTCCTTTTATTCCTGATATTTTTATTTTTGTTGTGGTCATTATAATTTATTATCCCTTTTTAATTCAATACAATTTACCAAAACTTTTTAATTTGAAGCAACTATAAGGTGAATATGATTTAATATTTTGGTTGTATTTATTTATTTATCCATAATGAAAGACACTTTTCTATATAAGTTAGGTCATATTTTTGATAATTTGACATGATATTGTTTTTAAATTATAGGAGTACTTAGACACCTTGTAATAATTTTGAATTTATTTCTGTATCAATTTATTAAATTGGTGGTTACATGGCTTAAATACTTCCCAAACATATTTGAAAAGTTACGTGATGTCCTCATTCTAATAGCATCTTCAACTGTACGAGACACGGTGTACGCAACTAACAATTGTGATTTTAAAATATTTTAAAATGAAGATTGCGAAAAGCCGGATTGAGTTTATGCTGTACAATCAAATGATGTTTATTGCAACTGGGAAGGAACTAAAGTCACATGATGTTAATCAGCTTCATCCTCACATCAAACTATGCCAGTCAAAATTGGCAAAGTTGAATGAACAAATTGAGCATTTGGAGCAGAATCAAGCTGTCAGACCTTCACCTCCAATGGTATAAAATGTTCTTGCATAGTATACATGTTATTTATTTATGTTTGCTGCATTGAATTAAATGGTAATCTCACACTGGGATTTTCTTTTGCAGTTTGAGAAGTTGCGGAAAGATATGGATCATTACGTGACCACGATCGGGTCCTTGAACACCGTCTTCAGTCTGCTGAATAGACTTGTCAAATGTGCCAAGGAAGAATGTCAAGGGACCGATGGTACTCTGGAGCAGGAAGCATCCTGGCAGAATTCCCAAGAAGCATTTGTTAAGAAAATGCTGGGAACTTATCCCTGGTATAAAGATTTGATGATACCGTTTGCGGCTGCGGTTGGCCAAGTAAGTGTTACAACTTCCTCATTTATTCAAGTAGTTGTGTATGTTGAATATCGTGATTCACATTGACAATAATTGCCTCAGATTTCTATCGGCATGAAGATGGTTGCACGCGTTGCGCAGGTCACTCGAGTCCAAGATGGTGTACTCCGCTTAAAGGTAAGTTCATCCTTTCGCTTTCCTCCACCTATTAACAGGATTAGCTCAGGTCATTTGGAAACCATTTAATCATTGCTTCCTAGTGCCCCAATGACAAGGCAAATAAGTCCAGTCATTGATTGAATCCGAATGGCAACGGGTTCTATACACTCTTGCGTCTTAACCCGGGGGCCCTCTATCACCTACTTGCTACCTAACCTTGCTAGGAAAATCCTATAACCTTAGGTCCGTAGAAATAGAGCTATTCCGAAGGCAGATTCGTGATCCTGGGGATTTTTCCTATAAGAATATTTAACTTTTATCAAGATTGGAGCAACTCAATTTTTTGACACCTTCGCCCACTAAAACTCGATTATCTCTGAAACCGTAAGAGATAAAGCGATTCTGAAGGCTGATTCGTGATCCTGAGTGTTTTTCCTTTCGGAATATGTAACTCTTATCATGATTGGAGCATCCTAAGGCTCAGTTTCTGCATGCCGAACCTTAAAAGTCGATTATCTCGGAAACCGTGAGAGCTAGGACCCTCAAAGTTGTGTCCACTAAAAGTCGATTATCTCGGAAGCCGGAAGAGCTGGGACGATTCCGAGGCCAGATTCGTGATCAGGAGGGAATTTCCTATAAGATTGGAGCACTTCCATTTTTTGACACCTTCGGCCACTAAAAGTCGATTATCTTTGAAACCGTAAGAGATAAAAGGATTCCGAAGGCAGATTCGTGATCAGGAGGAAATTTCCTATAAGAATATGCAACTCTGATCATGATTGGAGCATCCTAAAGCTCCGTTTTTGCATGCCGAATCTTAAAAGTCGATTATCTCGGAAACCGTGAGAGCTAGGGCCCCCAAAGTTTGTCCACTAATAGTCGATTATCTCGGAAACCGTGAGAGCTAGGACCCCCAAAGTTTGTCCACTAAAAGTCGATTATCTCGGAAGCCGTGAGAACTAGGACCCCCAAAGTTTGTCCACGAAAAGTCGATTATCTCGGAAACCGTGAGAGCTAGGACCCCCAAAGTTTGTCCACTAAAAGTCAATTATCTCGGAAACCGTAAGAGATAAAACGATTCCGAGGCCAGATTCGTGATCACGCGGGAATATCCTACGAGAATATGTAACTTTTATCAAGATTGGAGCAACTCCATTTTTTGACACCTTCGGCCACTAAAAGTCGCTTATCTCGGAAACCGTAAGCAATAAAGCGATTCCGAGGCAGATTTATGAAACATAAAACATAAAACATAATGTGCAAATTGTGCAGTGAAATAATAAATCATTATTAGTTATATATTCCTAAATAGGCAATACATTTGTTCCACCCTTCATACATGTATATAGTGTAGAATCATCAAAATAAATATAAAACTTGACTGCTTATTGTTTCAGCATGCATCTTCGTGAATCGCAGCTGCGCGTGTGGGCCGTACTTAAGCGCGAAAAAGGTGTCCCAGATGCCCGTTCAGTTCGGTCCCGGCACTCTGAGTCACGTGCTCCTGGAAGCCGTGCAGGCCGTGGTGGACTGCGCCGTCCAACAGCAGACCGTCTTCAACATTCTGCCTCCCGGCGAAGGCAAACTCATCATCACCGCTAACTTCGAGGGCCGGGCTTACACCACCAGGCTACCTAACGTGGAAAAAGTTTCCGCCGCGTGGAAGTTGCTGGAGAACCTCCTCGAGGACATCATGTGTTGCGCGAACTTTTTCAGCCGCCAGCAACTGGAAAGCGGGTGCCCAAAGTGCTGCAAACAGGCTGCGGCGTTGAAAGCAGGTGATTGGATGGCAGTGACGTCAGGTCATTGCTATAACGGGGTTGTTGGAGTGAAGTCAGTGAAGTTTTATCCGTTGCAGAGCCCCGTGAAGTTGAGTCGTCCCTCGTTTCCGGTGGCAGCGCGCAACATAAGAGAAGGTGGTCTTCGGAGTCCTCGGATTGCGGCACCAGGACCCCGGTTGCCCCACCGGTGAAAACCCCGAGAAGAAGTGTTTCTGAAATAGAAGGTAACTTTACGGTGCGTGATTCTAGGTGGAAAGTGAAACGTTGAAAGTTAAATCGGTGTTGTCTGTTTTTTGATACAGATGCGTGTTCGACAACTAGCACCGTGGACGTTACAACGAGCCTCGATCCGGGTAACTGGTCCATCGAGGATGTCATTCGGTTCATCACGGTGTCGGACCCGAATCTGGCGGTTCACACCGAGTTATTTAAAAGACA
>JAVBJR010000957.1:0-4448 GCA_031546965.1 Dysgonomonas sp. | reverse complement strand
AATAGTCCAAATGAAGGGGTGATGGTGTTTGGCTTGACGTCATCCACTGACAGGGAGTTTTCTGGCTCCAAGGTTCAAGAAAAAACACCATCACCCCTTCATTTGGACTATTCCTCCCCTCTGCCTTCGCTACCGCCCCAGGCAACCGTCTTCTCTCTGCGGCCCCACAGTAGGCCATTCCAAATACAGTACATCTTACTTCCGGTTAGAGATAGGAAATAATTTTTAAGTGAAAATACCAGCGTACATTCAGATTAATGAAAATTAACTTTACAGTCCATCGTGTCATGAAACAAAATAGAGTAATTTGCAGTGTAGTAAGATGCATTGCAGTTTATGCATGATGCAGCGAAACTATACTTAACTAGGTGTCACTGAGCAGCGATATGCTTCCCTTCCATTCGTATGCACTCATTTGGGCCGTGAAGCAGTCTGTCTGATGTGTAGACACATAAGTGTTACAATCAGTAGGATGAACTGGACTTCGAAATTGACCATTTTCAGAAGCTTGTCCTTTTTCCAATATGGAGGCCTTAGTTGGGATAAAGCTGCAAACTGGTTGGCAGAAAACCAGTTTATCCACTTCATCCCAACTAAAGACGCCATTTTTAATAGTTTTTTCAGCCAATGGCTGCTTACTGAAAAAGGTTAATTATGCGAGTCAGATTGTAGACCCCATAAGGTCTTTATTGCAACTTTAAATCATTGTCTAATATTCAACATATTAATTTATGTAAAACTTTGCTTTTCTCGATCACTTCAAATGTTTATGAAGAAGAAACATCGTTCCATTTAAGACGCGCGCGTTCTGTTCTCGGCATGAATGTGGCATGCGAAATATGCATCGCAACTTATACAACAGAAGAAGGTCCTTAAGTGTCTCCAAACAAGCCAATGCTTAAAAATTTGTGATCTAAATTATAAGGTACATAAATAGACACGTTGTGGCTGAATGCTGGTCTTTCGCTTTTTGAATGAGGTTTCGTGTCACTCTGGTCAAATTTACTGGATTTTCCGGTCACCACAGTGCTGACTTGTCACCCATCATGCCATCATTTGTAAAATTTCCCAAATCATTGAGCAGATTATTGATTCTCTTTGTGAATAACATTTGTGGCTCATAAGCATCGGAGGTTGCCCACAGATCGCATGTTTCGGGCGATTTACTTGCGGATGAGTATGAATGAATGATTTATTTCAAGCCTCCATGGCTCTGAATGGGTTTTACATATTCTCTAATTGTCAACATCTCGGACATTTTTCTCCAGTTAGCTCATTTAACTATTACATTTTTAATTAATGTTTCTGTTCACATCTTATCCGCCGTTCAGATATTCCAGTTCTTGTTTTCGCACCTCTACTGGTTCATTGTCTGCCTTCCCACCTGTTGTTCACTCCGGACCTTTTGTTCGTGCAGTCTCCCTCTCCTCTCGCTCTCTTCTTCCATCACCCCCTCACTTCCTCTTCCAACATACACTTCCTCTTCCCTCCAGCGCTTCATTTTCCTTCTATTCTTTCGCCTCCTTCCTCTTCAGTATCCTATTTCTCTCTTCGCCTATCC
This sequence comes from Dysgonomonas sp., assembly GCA_031546965.1. GTDB lineage: Bacteria > Bacteroidota > Bacteroidia > Bacteroidales > Dysgonomonadaceae > Dysgonomonas_A. The sequence continues at coordinate 2,887 of JAVBJR010000957.1, read as the reverse complement.
TCCTTAACTTTACCCTCCCTGTCCAATCTTTCATCAGAACTATCTCCACTTTATCTGCGTCTTTGTCAGTTCTTTTCTTCCGACATCCTATAATATCGCATGATCTAATGTCTGATCCTCCTCTTCACAAATTGTACATTGTTCCTCTTCATCGTCTTTACAAAACCCTGCTGTCACTGCATCCCCTACACTGTATCTCGCAAGTCTATTTTTATCAGTTGCCAAAATCCAAGGAATACCTAAATACTCCGACTTCCCTTTTTGTTTCTTTAAATTTTTATATATCCTATTGTACCTTGATTCCTCAATCCTTCTACAATTATAATGTGTTCCTCTGCCTTCTATTCTTCTTTCCAACTCTCTTCTAACATCGTCCCCTACTCTTCCCATCTCCTCTAGGTCTAATTCTGAAAACCATAATTTGGCCAATTCTTGTCGTCGTTTACATCTCCACCTCAAATATTTTGCTTCTCTTCCTCTCTACACTTTGCACATTAACTCACCCTTGACTCTGTTTACTGTACATTAACTCGTTGACATACTGTATGTATATGTTCTCCTCCACCATTTCCCCCCATACCACTTCTTCCTGAGCAATATACTGCGGAATGTTCCATTCTGATCCTAAAACCAACTTCCAATATTTCGTTTCGACCCTCTGAAGTTCTTGTTGTTCTTCCTTACCCAAGATTTCTTGTACCATGCTTCATATATCACTTCGATTACTGTCATAAACTCGTGCTTTTTCATCATATTCCTTTTCAAACTTCTTTCACCTATTCCCCATATTGTTCTCATTGCTATTCTTGTCTTTTTCTTTACATATTTTATTTGCTCTGTATATCAATTATCCACCTGCATCCTAGATATTTATACACTGTCACAATTTCTACCTCTTCTCCCTCCTATTCCCACCTCTCCATTTTTGCTCTTTTGCCTCCTTGTCTAAAATCGGTAGCAAATCTGTATAATACCATGTCGTCTGCATAGGCTAACATATACAGGGTGTCCCAAAAGTCTGGTTCTCGCCTAATAACTACAAAATAAAAACAGAAACAGCAATTATGGTTTTACAATTCATGGAAGTTGGGTACGAGCTATGCAATGATTCCCTCCATTTTCTGATTAGACGTCATCTTAAAAGGTTATTGGAAACTGATCTCAGGAATGGTGAAAGTTAGGTGCCATATTGCAATTCGAAAGTTGTAGACAAGCCTCTAATGAGGCTAAAAAGCCGTTTTCCAAATTGTTATTATTGATAATTAGCGCAAAATTGAAATCCGCGTTCATTTGATATATGTATGTGCATGCCAGTGAAGCTGACTCCTAACAACATCTGATTATCCTCAGGACTCAGAACACCCACTCAATAAGTTGAATATGCAAATTAGTAGCAGAAGTTGTTTCAACTTTGGACTACACAATGTGTAGCCATTTCAAGAGTAAATCATTAGCACTGGGAAATGTGTTCACCCTTCACAGCTTTCGTTGGGTTAGTACATTCATAACCAGCATCTCTGTTTGCTGAAATTTGAACCAATGGCAAAATACCCTGTTAATTAAATGATTGACATGGTATACTGTGATATGGAGAACAGCATGGTGTTGCTGGAGCAGAACTTTATCGAATTAGATTTCCTGGGCGTAGGCACCCAGCCCCCCAAGCAATAATACATAGAATACTGCAAAGATTGTACAACACTGGAAGTGTACTGCAGAGTATTCGAGATGTAAGACCACAAACAGTTAGGACAGATGAAATTAGCACGAATTGTTGCAGCAGTGGCAGCAAATCATGCAGTTGTTTGCAGCATTAATTGGGCAAGATGTTGGGTGCAGTACCTCTTCTGTGCACAGAATACTACAGGAACATAGGTGAAACAATATGTACTTGATGTCATCAAATGAATCACAATGTGTATGTAATCAAACGATTTCACGTGACATTGCAAAAAGAGGAAGATTTATTAACTGGCAACAGTATTTATACAAATATACAGGTAGGCGTGGCTACACTGAAGATACTATGGCAAGCGGAACGGAACATAAATGAGGACCTTACACCCTGCAGGTTCACAAATGACATCATGACGTAATACTTCGACTGCAACACGACCATGTAGCGGCCGTGCTGGTCACTTTGAGCAAGAGGCTGGTCATATTGACTAGCAAAACTAGTCATTTGTTGGACAATTTTAACCAGGCTTACCTGGTCACACTGACCAGCAAAACTAGTCATTTGTAGGACAAAATTTTGACCAGGCTTACCTGGTCACACTGACCAGCAAAACTAGTCATTTGTAGGACAAACTTTTGACCAGGCTTGCCTTTTCACTTTGAGCAAGAGGCTGATCAATGTGACCAGCCCAAACTAGTCATTTGTAGGACACAATTTTGACCAGTTTACTGCTCTCTGCATGGTCATTGTGACCAATTGTGTTGGTCATTTTGACCAGGTTCTTTCATGTTGGTCATTTTGACCAGTTTACTGCCCTCTGGCCATTTTGACCAATTGTGTTGGTCATTGTGACAAATTGTGTGTGTCATTTTGACCAGTTTCATTCATGTTGGTCATTTTGACCAGTTTCTTTCATGTTTGTCATGTTGACCAGTTTACTGCTCTCTGGTCATTGTGACCAATTGTGTTGGTCATTTTGACCAGTTTCTTTCATGTTTGTCATTTTGACCAGTTTACTGCTCTCTGGTCATTGTGACCAATTGTGTTGGTCATTTTGACCAGAATACTGTTCAGTGAGTAAACATATTGGTCATATTGACCAGCTTGCTGTTCAGTGACTAACTGTGATGGTCAACTTGACCAACATTACAAAACTGACTAACGTTATTTGTCAATATGACTAATATATACTAGTCACTTTGACAACAA
>JAVBJR010001107.1:0-3595 GCA_031546965.1 Dysgonomonas sp. | reverse complement strand
GGGGGAAACCGGAGAACCCGGAGAAAACCCATTGCAAGCTGGCAGGATAACTAGAAAACTCCTTTGCACAAGCTAGACCCAGGATCGAACCCGGGCCCACAGAGGTACAAGGCGAGTGCTCTAACCACTGCGCCACCAGCCGCAGGTTCAGCAGTTCAGCAGGTTCAGCAGGTTCAGCAGTTCCTTGGCTTAACAGGGTATTACCGCCATTTGATGACCGGTTTCTCAGAAACCGCAAAACCCTTATTACTGCGGACAAATAGGAAGTCAGATGTGTCCTTTGCCAAAATTATCTAACGTTGACCCTTATTTCAAGGTCATCTGTGTACCAACTTTCAAACATTGCAGAAAAGGAAAAACTTTGAATCTAGCGCTTGAAAAGCGCATCCGAATTATTAAAAAAAATATCAACAGCAAGTTTGGTGCATTTATAAAACCTAGAGAAATATGGGACTGTCTTCAATTTGCAAACTGTGCCAACCAACTTTCCACACATTCACTCGGCTAAGTGTCAATAATTACTTGTTATTTCCTTCAGTAATTAGAATCATTATTAAGATTTTGTAAGAATGCTTTTATGGAGAAATGCCAAAAATTCAGTGATGTATATGTTATTTTCGTTAATGCCATGGGATGCCATGCTTTTATCTGAATAGCCAAAAAGTGTTTACACAAGGCTATTCGATGGACCGTGTAGCGATCCCTTCCAACCAAAAAATTGAACAACAACACCGACATTGTGCATTTTACATTTAAAATTTATCGTTAAGGCACCACGTCGTCGACGACCGGGTGGAGCGTGTTTTGGGGGTGGAAAATTGCGTGCGGAAAACTTACGGACTTAATTTAAAATTAGCGGGTCGCTATTTCGAAAAACTAACGACAGTACGTTGTTGTGGATGTGTTGGAGTACCTATGGTTTCAGCGGTTTTCGAGAATTAGTATTAGATATTGTTTACGAGGGAAATAGGCTCAAAAATGTATCAAAAATCCTGTTTCGGAGTTCCATTTTCCCTCGTAAACGATAACGAATACTAACTGTTGAAAACCGCTGAAACCATATAGGGACTCCAACACATCCACAACAACGTACTGTCGTTAGATTTTCGAAATAGCGACCCGCTAATTTTAGATTACGTCCGCAAATTTCCCGCACGCAATTTTCCTACCCCCAAAACATTCTCCACCCGGTCGTCGACGACGTGGTGCCTTAACAATTACAAATAGGTACTGGATGATAAACTTTAATCGATATTAATCTCAGCCAATTCTCCTTATTCAACCTAAAATTTTGGCACTCAGTATGTAAAAATGGCAGATACGAAATTATGCCGAATTGAAATTAAATTGTAATTAATGTGTATTACGTTAACTATTGCGTAACATATCATATTGAAAAAAAGTGAAAGTTTATAATGTTGTCTAGCTGATGTAATGCAAAAGTTTTTACCAAACAGCATAATTAAGCATAATTGTTTTTGTTGATAGAACTTAATTAGCACCATCACCCGGCAAACTGCTGTTTGTTAGTCGGATTTACAGTACTTTTCGGTGTTTGCGGAATCCTGTCAAGGCCTCAAGAATGTTTCCAATGTCTCCGGAAACCTAACATAAATTAATATTGTATATGGCATGAAACACTTGCCTAAATTTAGATTTCTCTCAGGGGATTCTTGGTACGTCAACTATGGAAACTTCTGAATTGAAAATACAAGCAATATTGTTGTATTCACAAGATAGTACACTCAATTTATACATAAAAAGGTTTCTGGTCTAACCCTGGCAATGCCATTGGGTGTTTGCTTTCTAAGTAGTGCAAAATATATTTCTAACACAAATACAGATTTACATTTATACCCCCACCGCGTTATCTACAGACTTTTCTTTAACAAAAGGGACCTTTTAATCCTTTAATTGCCATTATTCAACTATTGTTGAGTCCGGTCCCCCTCTAATCCTCCTTTTGTCTGAAAGGTCCCCTTTGTTGAAGAAAAGTCCGTAGATGACGCGGTGGGGTATATATACCAAGATCAGCGGTGAGACCAACTGATTTGGTGACTTGTTCACACTGAGACTTCACTTGATTCCCTAAACTTCGGCGCTCTTTATATACTGTTGGCTCAGGAAATTGACGCAAATTTGCATCTGGATAGTTGGAAAAGTTCTTTATTTGTACAGTATAGAGATATCTTCATTTTCTACCTACACATCGGTTCATTAAGTACCCATACACACTCAGTATGACTGGATTCATTACAATTTCCTCCAAATCACCTATATAACCTCTCACAAATGCCCTTGTTCCACAAATGAACAAACGCTGCGTAGCAGGAAAATAACTTTAACCGGTAACAATTGCAGTCCAGCCAAATAAACTGATAAATAGAAATGACACACCTAGTTGCGTCTCTTAGGTGCTGGCACACTTGGCACAATTCCGTCTGCGATTGCGTTTGCGACTGCAATTTTCACATCACTGATCGGTTCCCTGGCTCTCCATTTCCCAACCCCAAATATGGCAAGGAGCAACTTTTCCATGCCAGTAAGTGACAGAGGGCGTATAGGGGACGTGGATGTGCAGTGATGCACGTAGATTAGTAATGATGTCATTACCGGGTGACCAATAATAATGGTATGGCAACGGTATGACTAATGGGTGATGGTCACAGGTGACATCACCAGCAACCAAAGAGATGTCACGAAAGGGACATCAGGGTTTGTAGCCAAATTTATTATAAGTGATTTTAACCCGAAATTTTATATCATTATGGTCTTTATGATCACATCTTGTGCACACGAAGTGCTGCCGGGTCGCAGTTCCACCGCATCAGGCATTATTCAGTCCCTTAGTGGCTTAAGCTAACTAATTAGTTAGCTTTTAGCGGAGTGGCTTCCAGTGGCCAGTGGATGTAAATACTTGGATTAATATAATTATTAAACAGTTATTCCCCTTCTAAAACCGGCATTGGTGTGCGATGATTCGCGATTGTAACAGACCCTCTGACAGGGTTGTTACAAAATACGTAGGTTACAATTCTAAATTGCGACTCGCAATGCTGCTATCTTTCATCTTTTCGACTCATTTCCCTTTGTAATTAACTGCCTACTATTATATAATCAGCCTTAAATGTGTCATTGAAAATAACTCTGCTGAAACATTTACTGTATAATTAGTATACTGTAAATACTTTTTCGTATCTACTAAATTTTATACTTTGTTTATTTCGGGCATTTTCGTACAGATCAATTTCGTTCTGGCAGGTTTGCCATTTTCAAAAATTACACAACTGAGTAGCAGCTTTTGCTGCACTTCCCTTAAAATATAAGTTATAATGCTGGCAAAATAACATTATTCTGTTTGGAATATTAAATTTTGTTACATAGTATATTATACAGTGTTTAAGTGATTTTGCAGCTGATTTTAGCACTGTAGAATTTAAATAATGCATGAATATAAAACACCACAAAACATTACCACTTTTACATTAAAATGTAATTGCTATAATTAATGCACCGAAGATCTTCGGTGCACCTTGGATCAATAAATGGTCTGTATAAGATTGCAACCACATCTCCTTAATTTGTGCATATTTAC
>JAVBJR010000895.1:0-7652 GCA_031546965.1 Dysgonomonas sp. | reverse complement strand
GTCCCGCACACATGTAAAAAAATTGTGGGTGGTGGGAGAAAAGTGGTATTTACGTAATTCATTGTTTTAACATCGATTTGTCATACTTACTGGTTCAGTAATTTTGCAAAATTACGGTTTTTCATATTTACTGTGACATATGAATACCAGTAGCTACTGTGTAGTACTGCAGTGTAGTGAAGTCATCATTTCCCCTTATTCAACTTTCCACGAATAACCTATTATTGGTGCAACTATGGCAACAAATGTACTTTGAAACATTTTCTTCGAATATGTAACAATAATTCTAGTGAAACCTGTCAATGTCAAAAAATTCAATGAAGTACGTATATATGTATACCAACTGCAAATGATAGAAAATGTAAAATTGTGATGATGAAGGGCATTTCAGGACTTATTAAATTATAAAATGATAGATGCTCAAATTTGTAATATGAAAGATTGCGATTTAAAATAAATGTGACGAAATGCATGGAAATGACAACTCCATATCCCAGTTTTTTATATATATATATATATATATATAATTTTGAAATACTGTATTATAATACAATTAAATTAACTATATAACAGTATTTAAAAAAAATTGTATATGGTCTATTTACACACACCATTGTAAGCCTGAATGGTAATATATACAGTATACTTTTTATGCATTGTTCAATTTTAGGCAATATAATTCAATCACAGGGGCGTGGCTTAGCATGCAGCCAATTTATCACGACCAGCACCATCCTTCACCCTCGTGTACAAAGTACTGGTGCCAAAAATAAGTAAAGGGTTTTGAAAACATTATACATAGAAGTATGAACCTTGACCCGAATGGCTATTGAATATTGTACCTTTGGTGTCCAGGTCCCAAACGACAACCCTGCATCCCAATTTGGCTAGCCTGAGAGCGAAAAGACGGCCCAATCCAGCACCTCCTCCCGTCACCAGCGCCACCTGTCCGCTCACGTCCTTTGCCCTCCAGCTTAACGGAACCGCCGTCAGCACCAATTTCTCCAACATAAAGTAGAAGGCCAACAAGAACGACAGCAATGCATCAAAGATGATGTTCAGAGCCTTTGGCACGGCCATGATCTACGAAATAAGCGCCCCGTTTACGTTACAACTTATCGAACGTCAGTGACCGCGCGAACAGATTGCATCCTTTTATATGGACGCCATGCCCCGCCCCCTCAACGCCGATTGGCGGTTGCAACCGCAGTAACCGCGGCAACCGTAGCTAGGCGACGACGCCACGCCGATTTGCCCCTCCATGTTTCGCTATGTGCCGTCGCGTTCGATAATAAAATAATCAGTTGCAATAAGCAGATTGTAAAATAAGATGTCAGCAAAAATAGAACGAAGGCCCAGAACAGCGCCTAACAACTGTTTATCGCCATTTAAACAAACAAAAGAAACGCGGGAAAGGTATTTGACTCCGAGATGCGCTTCGACTCCAGCAGCCAATCACAAAGATTTTTCCCATCTTATCAAACGGATTGGTGAAGTACGTGCACAACTCGCCAAGGTACGTTCTAAAAATGTTCATCCAAATGGGACCTTGCATTAAATTATTATACGGCCCTATAAAATACATTGCGGCATATATATCGTGCACCACTGGTACGCATGCACATATAGTCCCACCAATGGTCCCACTATACGTATATAATCAAGATATAATCAATTACGATCGTAATTGATTATATCTTGATTATATACTCGAGTTTGATATAGTCTCAGGTTATAGTGCTGTATGGAACGCCGTTGGTGTCAAAAGTAAAACGCTATACAGATGTCGATTATAGAACGCCTGCCTGCTTTTGACTGAACGGCGTTCCATAAAAATGTAAAACCGTAAAACGCCGATTGCGCGTTAACTAAGCGTTTCATCGAAACATTAGCGTGAACCTAATTTGTTCGGATGCTCGAATTACATATGATAATCTACTTTTCGAAATTTTCGGAAACTTTGGTCAGGTTTGGTAGCCGGTTTTGCCGTAACTTACATGTTCGTCGATCACGTTAAAAAACATGACTGAAGTTTCCGAAAATTTCGAAACGTAGATTATAATATGTAATTCGAGCATCCGAACAATTTAGGTTCACGCTAATGTTTCGAAGAAACGCTTAGTTAACGCGCAATCGGCGTTTTACGGTGTTTTTTTTTTATGTCACATTGGCCTAGGGAATGGTATCACTGCCAGAGTGACGCATTTGCCTGAAACATATATACTCTATCCAGAGTTTAGAAGAGGTGAAATCCTTTTGAATCATGTGCTTCACCCTCTCCTTAATGTGAAAGTAGACTCATCGGTGCACGTGCAAAACGGCTAGTCTACTTTCATTCAAAGGGGAGGGTGAAGCACACGCTTCAAAAAGATATCACCTCTTCTAAACTCTGGATAGAGTATAAACACAGTATAAGCACAGTACTATAAAGAACACTTACTGTAACACTCGTTACATCCAAGGTTGGATATATTTCTGACGATATTCCCACTTGATAAGGTCCAGATGGGAAAATTGGATCATTGTCATTTTCATCAATGACAGTCACAACAACAAATGCTTGAGCTGGATCTAATAGGATATTCTCTTCATCTAAAAGCGGGATGAATAGAGATTCGTGTTAAATTGTAAAATGCAGTAGTGTACGTGTATAAAAGAGAGACTTTGTTCTTCACCTTCAGGGTTTGATCTATCCCTAAAACCTTGCAATGATACTTTCAGTTTGTATGTTCCACTTTTACTATGCAGGTTATCTGCATTAACAGTGATAATTCCAGACCCGTTGATTTTAAAGTAATTATCTAAATAAAAAAATTAGTCGTTATTTTCATTGTGATTATTCTTACGTTTAAACTTCCAAATAAAGTCAGACCCGGGGGCTTCACTCATAATGAGGTAACTCACGTTTTAAAGATGCTACTTTGTGAAAATGCGTACCTTAATATATCGTGTTAAGTGTGTATAAAGCGTGAGTCAAAACTCTCTGGACACAATGGAAAGGGAGGTAGGGGGCACTGAAACAAAGAATTTAAGTCATATGAATGCATGTCCTCAAGTGTCACTCTAGGGTCCTAGAGGGCAGTGAAATGAAGAGAACATGTGGACAAAATGCTTATTACGCAGAACACACTTAAAACATCACTGTCGTAATAAGTGTTCAAAGTTTTGACCACCAGCATCAATGCATGCCTGACAGCGCTGAAGCATTGATGTCCGAACATTCTTGAAAATCCCCGGCACGTCCTGCACATGTGATGCAGAAACAGAGATTCGTGCAATGAGGTCCTCTTGGGAGTCTACTGGAGTACCATACACGAGTTCTTTCATGTATCCCCACAGGAAGATATCAATACTTGTCAAATCAGGCGATCGTAGTAGCCAAGGTCCACACTGCAAATCTGTGAACATGTGTTCACACTTTTCTCACTTCACTGCCTTCTAGGACCCAAGGATGACACTTGAGGACTAGCATTCACATGACTTAAATTGTTTGTTTCAGTGCCCCCTACCTCCCTTTCCATTTTGTCCGGAGAGTTTTGACTCCCGCTGTATATTACGATATGAGATTTGGAATGATTCTGGATGAGATACCCAATTTAGCTTGTTCGTCCCCTTAATTATGTTCATTATATATACCATCATCTCCTTCTATTATTTTATAATCCGCATCATGGTTGTCTTCCTTTGTGCTATTCAAATCTATAATGAATTTGTCTTTTTCATAGCTTTCATATGCATTTGCAGTGTATACTTGTTGAGGGAATTCATAGAGGCTCGCATCGTCACCAGTAATTATCGTTATCTTTACCTACAATACAGAATATTTTGAAGGAAATTTGCTCATTTTTGCACATTGCATTATATGCAATGAATGTATACCTCGGCATCATCTTGCAGGTCTAGTGTAGCATCATTTGCAGCCACTTTAAAGCAATCGTCTTTTCCACTTGTTAACGTTGTTTTGACATAAATGCCTCCAGTGTTAGCATCAACTCCGAATTCGTTGGAAGGTACGCAATCAGTGTCATCGCTTACTGTAATATGAGGTTTTATCAAATCATTTTATTAATACATTATGTAATATAAGTAAGGATCTACCTTGACGACTGTAAACCACATTATCTCCACCTCCTGCATCTGCGGTGAAGATTGTTTTTCCTGGTGGCAATGAGTTGTAAACCACAGCAGAGTACAATTCTTTGTCAAAATGTGGTCCGGGAGGAAGAGTTGTTGGTGCTTCTGTTGTTGTAGGTGCAGGTGTTGTGGTGGTTGGACATGTAATAATGGGACATGATGGATTCACTGAGGATGGGCCAGCTGTGTTAGTTACAACTGGACTTTTCGTTAGTTGTTGACGACGTTGTTACAGTGCCTATTGTGTACCTGTTGTTGGTGTTCCGGGAGGAGTTGAACCTGTTCCACTTGGGGTTGGACATGCTGTTGTAACTGGCATAGTAGTAGTAGGACAAGAATCTGCACTAAGTATGTTGATATGCACCTGAAATATAAGTTTACAAATGTATAGTACTATATACTTATGCAAAAGCACATAATTAATGTTCTTTGCATTATTTTTGTTTTTATGGTATCATGGTAAATTCAGTTTTATAATATTGTTAATTATATTCCAATAACTTCATATGGCTATATATACTTAGGTGTCAAATTATTTATAGTTACTTATGTTGCATAGTAAAATTTTAGGGCATGAATGCAACAACCACATCTAAAAAATATCAATCTCAAATCTCATGATCACAATCAAATATTACTATGTTTGCATATACAGCATATGGTATTCTGAAATGATACATACTGATGTTTCATCTGCCAGGCCATCATCATCTGTAGCAATCACTTTCAGGCAATCCTCTCCCACAGTCAACTTCTTTGTCACTGCAATGTCTCCTGTATTTGTCTGTATTGCAAATTGGTCTGTTAGCGTGCATCCTGCGCAGTCGCATGCTGGAATATAGGAATTGATCTTTAATATCTAATTGATAATATTTGCATTATGTAACTGTGTCACAATGAAGATATACGTTTCTGGGTGTAGGTTACTCCAATTCCTGCATCGAGTGTTAGGATAATTGTTGAAATTGGAAGTGTGTCAAGAATTACAACAGTGTAAATGTCTTGGTCGAAATGTGGCCCTGGAGGTTCTGTAGGTGGCCCTGTAGAATGTAAGGTAGTTGTAGTGTCAGTAGGACATGTAGTACTTGGGCATGTAGTGGCTGGGCATCCTGTAGGCGTTGATCCTCCATCTGTAGTTTGAATTGAATTAGTTGTGCCGGTTTGAGAAGTAGTTGAAGGATTGGTTATGCCTGTATGGGTAGTTGCTGATGGATCAGTTGTTCCAGTACTACTGATTCCAGTGGGACATGTAGTAGGTGGGCATGTGGTAATAGGGCATGTAGTAATGGGGCATCCTGAAGGGTCAGTGGCTGACGTACCTCCAGTTGTTGGTGTTGTTGTAGACCCTGTGGAAATAACAGAGGCTGTAGTTGCTCCTGTTACAGTAGATGTAGGGCAGGTAATGGGGCATATGGTTGTGGGACAAGTAGGGCATGTGGTTATGGGGCATGTAGTAAGGGGATGAGTAGTTGTCGATGTTGAGGGATTAGTTGTCACTGCTGTTGATGACCCTGTAGTCGATCCTGTTGTGGGGCATGTGGTAGTAGGGCACGTGGGGCATGTGGTAGGAGGACATGTTGTTATGGGACATGTTGTTGGAAGGACAGTAGTAGGATCGCTGGTTGTAGATGATCCATCTAGAACAGTTACAAATGTAATGTTAGTGGTTCGCGTTATGCTGTTTGGGATAGGATCAGCCGTCCCTGGCGTTATTGTAGAAGAATGAGCTGATAACGTTCACGTATTCTTACTGAAGGACCAGAAGAAGGTAAACAGCAGTTTTACAGAGAGTGAAGAATGTCTTAATAGTTCTTCACATTCAAGAGCATTCTGACTTCGTAGAGCTTCGCTCAACATCTTAGAATATAATACGCCTAGATTGGAAGAAACCACTACAAAAATGATATGGGAATTGAAATAATGGAACCACTGTGCTATTGTAGTACCAAGGAGTTGGATACTTAGGTTCAGGAGTGGCAACTGGCGGCAGGAGCTTCGTTACCTATGCGCTGTTTCCAGACGTGCACAAATCGATCCGCCATTAAAAAGCGGGGAAAACTGCGCTACACCGAACATCGTCTAAAATAGCTTCATTGTGGCTTTATTGTGAACAAGGAGTTGTGAGCTTTGATCGACGATCTTCGTCTACAAATAGCTTTGAGGTGTGCAGAACGTTTGAATTTAGTTGTTCGATCCAGCGACCGCTTTTTAATGGCGGATGGAGCATCGCTTTCGGAGCGCCGCCAGTTGCCACTCCTGAACCAAAGTATCCAACTCCTTGGTGACACTCGCCATTCGCGCACGTCACAAGTGCGTTGATGCAAACAAACAAGGCTATCCTTGATACAACTGTGCACTGCACCCAACCAATCACCAGACTGGGATTTACTTTGCTGTTGGAGGAGAACGGACGTTAGAATTATACCCAGGGGCAGCATATATTATCCCCCAGGTGCCCCTCAGTATATAAGATTGCTCAAATGAAACATGTTTGATTATTTTGTTGGGACGAATGAGAAGGTACATAAGGAGGTTTGACGGTTTGACCGAATTAATTAAAGGAGAACTGTCAGGGTATTTTTCGTTATTTTTGATTGCAAAGACAATCTCGAGTATCGAAGAATAGTCAGTCCGGTTGTGAATTTTTTCGGCTGCATGGATGTTGAGCAATTGCTATTCAAAGAAATCGGATAAAGGTCCGCTTACGCCATTACTTGGACCAAGGCAGTAGAATGTTGTTACAGGCATGGACACTGGAAATAGAATAGAACAAAAACGATAGCAGCATTCTTGGTGGAACGTCAGACAATCGCGTTCTATGCGCTGCTATTGGTGGATTGTAATTATGCGGGCTTTATGTGGTTATATTCTATTCTATTTCAAGTGTCCACGCCTGTAAAGACATTCTACTGCCTTGCTTGGACACTTGACTCATCGCTCGACCACGCCCACTGCCGGGTACGTACGTAATCAGTCTGTTTGTGGTTCTCGGGGAAGGAAAACGGCAATTTCATTGAAATGCAAGTATAGTTGGACATCTGGACAACAGTTGGCAATGCAACAATCGCACTACGTTAACGTTTTGAACATCAAACCGAATTTTAACGAATCAAGGGGCGGAGCTACAAAACTGTGTTTAGATTGCTGATAACTTTTTTTTTCATTTTATAATTGAAATCTGACTTCGAGAATTAGTATTCGTTATCGTTTACGAGGGAAAATGGCACAAAAATGTATCAAAAATCCGGTTTCGGAGTTCCATTTTCCCTCGTAAACGATAACGAATACTAACTGGTGAAAACCGCTGAAACCATAGGTACTCCAACACATCCATAACAACGTACTTTCGTTAGTTTTTCGAAATAGCGACCCGTTAATTTTTAATTAAGTCCGCAAGTTTCCCGCACGCAATTTTCCACCCCCAAAACACGCTCCAACCGGTCGTGCACGATCTCCCCCCTTAATAGTTGTCCAGTTAAAGTTTTTTAAGGTCTGAACAAATAAAAAAAATCAGGACA
>JAVBJR010000558.1:0-2533 GCA_031546965.1 Dysgonomonas sp. | reverse complement strand
CTACACAATTCGCGTCGCATAGCTTCAAGTGGAGCACCAGCTTTTAGTCGTGATTCCCACGTATTCCACACTCTGTCAGTCACTCTAGCTAATCCCAATGGGAGGTGTGGCATGGGCGTGGCCATTTCGCCAAATTTCTATCGCTAATTATTTTTTTTACTAATTTTCTCAGAGATTACGTTCACTTCATTTATTCTCCGTTTTATTTTGTGTATGTGAATTTTCAAGGCATCTTACAAAATCCTGTCAGTTCACCTTTGAATAATTTAAGACAGAAACTTGTCCTGAGGGTTAGGAAAGCGATAACAGGTGCAGACGTTGCATGTTTCTGTGGTGTATTTGTTATCACATCCGTCTAACTCACGGAAGGTTCCTGATTCGATCCCAGATAGGACCCGTTTTTGTGGCAGTGTTGCATCTGGTCCGTAGAACAAGCGCATGGCTTGCATTATATAAGTGCTTTTGCCTGCTTTAATTGCAAGGTCATTTTTTGAGATTGGTGCAGTTAGACATTAAAGAAAGGAATGACTCTGCTTAGATTAATTGCAATCGATGTTTGCATAAATGGTGTGATTTGCAGATCCAGAACCAAGTTTCTGTAGTGTAGTGGTTATCTTTACGCAGAATGTCATTGGCTGAATTCCAGGTGAGAACATTTATCAATTTCACATTTTATTTTAATTCCCTTAAAGCAAATATTGTGTTTTACCATCCTGGCATAAGGAAATGTATGCATTTAATGGCCGTCGAAATGAAAGCTGTGTTCACTGGAATACTGTGCTTTTATGCAATATTGGTCAATTTGCAGATCAAACGAAAAATATAAACCCGAATTTTGGCTGTCCTGTGAAATTATGAACCCATTATGAAGCAATGGATGGGTTTACAATGACCCTATTTTAATTATAGTGTGCAGAAATGCAGTCCTTCATTAATTGATCTGAGGAGGATCTGCAAAGTTTTTGATGGAATCTGCATTCCAGGTTTTGCGAATACGTATTGTGTGACAAAACCTTGGTAGGGGAAAATCGGTGGCTATGATTGTACAGTGGAATTTCTCTATGGTGGCTGCCCTTGTAAAGGCATGCATTTATGAAATACACATGTTTTATCTGCACACCATATAATGGCAACCAACTCTTATTAGGTAAGTTTCCTTAAAAGAAGCAATTTTGTTCTGCTCATGGCGACAAAATTGATTTTAATAAGTTCTGCAACGCCCTCAAAGTATTCATATGCTCTTACGCAGGCATGACAACTTTTTAGCGAAATGACTGTTTATAGTTGTGCATTGAAGACACTAACTTGTAAGCTATTGGAAATTATTATAATGGAAGGCTGCTGTTATATACAAGTGGATACAAGTCTACCTTTCATAAATGCTAATAAAGGTTACACACATATTATCCAAACACATTCCACACAGTGACTGCGACATCTTTGGCATGCTAGCTGTGCTTCCTTTTGAATACAACGTCAACAATATTGAAGTCTGTTTGGTCACTCCAATTAAAACTATTATCATCACCGAATTTCATCACGCAGTTCATCACTCGAGATGAACTGTCGAATCGCTAGTATTACCAAGTTCTGTAGCAGTATTACGGACAGACAGCGGAATCCGAGCTGTGAAGCAAAAAATGTTACTTTGCAGCCTACTTGTGATTTTAAGAACTTGATTTTCCATTCACACTTCACTTTCCGCTAAGACACATACAGAAAGTAGATTTAATTTACTCTTCCTAATCGTTTAGCAATATCACTTTGTACAATTTCCTCAGGGGATGAAACATTATTTGCGCTTTCCTCATATTCACATTAGTCACGTTGCTATCCCATTATCATATCACCTGCACCAAAATATTTTAATAATGTCTGAAAACTGGAAGGATGGATGTAAAAGTGAAGGGAAACGGTGGAACGAACAGAATCGTATCCTGTTTC
Source organism: Dysgonomonas sp. (assembly GCA_031546965.1). Lineage (GTDB taxonomy): Bacteria > Bacteroidota > Bacteroidia > Bacteroidales > Dysgonomonadaceae > Dysgonomonas_A. The sequence goes on along the minus strand of JAVBJR010000558.1, from coordinate 589 downwards.
TGTAGTGTAGTGGTTATCACATCCGTCTAACACACGGAAGGTCCCTGGTTCGATTCCAGGCAGTAACTTGCTGACAATTTTGCAATTTGGTACATAGAACAAGTGTCGTTGCTTGCATTATAAGTCATCAAGCATATGCTGTCAATTCAAGTTCGCTTCTTTCAGATACTAATTGCTGAATCTCATTAAAAAATGAAAGTATGCTGCGTAAATTGCAACCGATGTTTGCATAATTGATGTGATAAGCTAGTCTATAGAAAAGCTTACATAGTGTAGTGGTCATCATGTCTGCTTTACTCACAGACGGTCCGTAGTCCAAACCCTGGTGGAAGCATTAACCATTTTGTGGTTTTAAACCCTTTCCATATTAAAATTCCGCCGCCTGGGAGTTCAGCCAGCCCATCACTGCCGTTTTCAACACTTCATTGGCGGAACTTCACAACTTGAGGGGTTGCTGGTTGTCACATCCATCTGCACTCAAGGTCACACAAATACAAACATCGGCAGGTTGAAACTTGATCGCTAGGTGGTCAATCAGTTCATGTTACCGTGTACGCACAATTCATTTGTGGTCAATAGCCAATTTCGG
>JAVBJR010000958.1:0-3697 GCA_031546965.1 Dysgonomonas sp. | reverse complement strand
GCAGGTGCATGCTGAATCATGACGTCACTGGGTTAAGGTGAACATGCAACAGCAAGCATCACATACCCAAACCCCCCAAAAGCCAGTAGTCAGGTCGGGGAGGGGCCATCTCGACCGCAATCTTTCTTGAAACGCACAGTATGTAATGATATTAATAAAAATAATAATTATATTATATTTGTAATATATAATATAATAATTGTTATATAAATATTATATATTATACTACATTATACAGCATACTAATATTAGTTATTTGGGTACTAAGTTAAAAACATGAGTCCATCGTGACCATTGGGCCCTTTGGTTTCCATCGTGACCATAGGGCCCTTTGGTTTCCATCGTGACCATTGGGCCCTTTGGTCTCCATCGTGACCATTGGGCCCTTTGGTTTCCATAGTGACAATTGGGCCTTTTGGTTTCCATCGTGACCATTGGGCCCTTTGGTCTCCATCGTGACCATTGGGCCCTTTGGTTTCCATCGTGACCATTGGGCCCTTTGGTTTCCATTGTGACCATTGGGCCCTTTGGTCTCCATCATGACCATTGGGCCCTTTGGTTTTCGTAGGACCACTGTATGCTTGTATAAAAAAAATCTAAATAAATAAATGCCTGGTAACAAACAAACACACCATTCATGACAACCTTATATAAACTTAGTAAATATGATATTACTGTATATGTAATAATATTTATAAAAATAATAATAAAATATTTGTAATATATAATATAATAATTGTTATAAATATTATATATTATATTATAATATACTTAATATAATATACTAATGTAATAATTATATTGCTGTGTTGGTAATAATATTTATCATATTTATAATAATTATGTTATGTTATGTTATGTTATGTTGTTATATTATTTTATATTATATTGCATTGTATTATACTATACTATATATATATATACAGGGTCATTAGATCCTTTCCAGACTATACACACGGTCAGACATCCATGGGTATCCCTGAGGTTGTTTGTCTGCAAATTAGAGCCACCTAGCAGCGACTGGTGGCAATAAAATGAGCATCACTTGTTTGCACGAGTCTGCCCGCTTTCACATCCTTCCCCCATACACATCCTTGGTAAGAGCATCATGCTTGCTACACTCTATAACCTTAGTATATTATGTGGATAATATCCCACATACACAGCCCAATGCCGGCAGTATACAGCATACCAAAGTTTCCAGATCAAATTCAGTTGATATTAAACAATCGGAGCCCAGTTGATGGCACTACAAGGAGGGCAATTATAGATTTCCTGTACTGGAATTTCATAATTGAAGTATATATGAAAATATTAATCATTTTGTTGCAAACAAATATTATTTAACTAACATGTTTTAAATTACCTTTCACTAACTAGATATCCTGGGAAATGTATTGGCTTGTTACAGCCTCGCTCATCTCCAGCTACCCACATTTGAGAGACACCAATGGCACTGGTCATGTAAGGAGGGATACAACTAAATAGAAATATGGATAGTGTATGTTATTTATTTCTCACCCTACTGGGTATTGAAATGGGTTACACTTCACGTATCAGCATAAATACATCTTCTACTACAAATTGTGCGCTGTCTTCTACTGTTCACTTTCATATCCCAGCTCCCATCAGCGAAATATGGATAGTGAATCGTTATCATAATAATAACATTGTGTTTTAGGAATCCTGGAATGTAAGCCTCAAAGCAAAATTGAAAGATGAGAGAAATACATGACAGTTGATGCAATGCGCAAAAAGCATGGTAGCTGAAGGAAAATACGGAAACGCCCCTGACTACAAAACGAAAAATATGCCCAATGTACTGTTAATTTTTTAACTGTAAGGAAATGCAGAAAATGTTTGGTAAAATTTTATTCCAAAACAGGATTCACCAACCATCTTAGAAGAGGATCAAGAAAGTTTGAATGCCCATCATTTATTTGTGCGTTACGAGTAGTGCGTGGCGAGTAGTGCATGACGAGTAGTGCGGGACGAGTAGTGCGTGACAAGTAGTGCGTATGACGAGTTGAACTTGTGACCAAGTGTATGTGTCCAAGTGCATGTGACGATTTGTGAGTGTCAAGTTGTGCTCATGTTAGAGTGAATCTGTGACCAACTGTGTGTGTCAAATTGCATGTGTCAATTTGAAAGTGACGGATTGTGTGGGACGAAGTGCTATGTGACGAGGAGATTTGTGACCAAAAGACTAGGAACCATTTATTGGCTGCATTATCATTCCCAGTCGTCTAATAAATCAATTCCGCAACACAGTAACTTGTTCCCTTAACTATGAATTACTACTATTTGTTTTATAAAGTGCCCGATTTAAATAAGGTCAAACTTGCAATAAACTTGATCAATATAATGGTGAAAACTTGAGTGACCAAAAAAGCACTTAAGTTATTTTTCTTAGTGTAAAGCTACACTTATAAATTGCAGGTAATATTGTTAAAATATAGTTGAGGATGCATGTTCAACATTTTAGTTTAATATTAGTTAGTGTTTTCAAAACCTTTTGATTTTAATTGGGAATTTTTCTCTAACTAGAGTGGTTTAAATGTTAGATGCGAGATGACCTTCACAGAATGGTTCCTGAATCTCTTCAAGTCTTTTCCCATCTCAAACCAAAGCGTCTGGAAAACTAGGCTCAGAAGAAGCAATCAATATGGATATTATCGCGCTTTTCGATAACAACGATAAAATTAAACCGCAATTCAAATTGTGGCTATCCTACTGAAGTAAAAGTAAAAATGTGTAAATGCAGACAATCCCATCATCTTGAATTTTTGACTACATGATCTTGACAGCAAAAGAAATGAGGACACTTCAAAATCACAACAGTAATGCAAAAAATAGGCATCCAAACAATATTGCAAATGTGAAATATTTCAGTTTTTCTTAGTTTTTGCAATGTTTTATTTATAACACACCAGAAATTACACAGAAATGGTAAGTGCTGATCTTTGCTAAACTGAAACTCCAATTTTGGAGTAAAGTAATTGACAATAGCTATCATAGTTTTGGTCCAAAGTTACTTTTTTTTTGTATAAAACATGTCATGCTTGAAATGCTTGCTCTTGTTTTGTACAGCAAAGATTGAACAATCAGCAGTAATTTTAGTGTACATTGTTTACACTATTTTCAACATGAAAACTTAGTTTTAGTAACGGTAGTATAAAATTTTCCAAATTATCGGCGCACTGCTTTCATTGAACCAAGATTTGTGCTGACTGCACACTGTTTCATGCACCATCCCTTGATGTACAGAGCATGGCAAATGTACAGTGACTGTATTAGATACTATGTGGGCAATCCACTCATTAATTCTATTTTGCGAACCATCTGATTCCATAAGCCAATGAAAACCACTTAATATTTTACTCAACTATAAATCCTTTCCCAGAATCATTGGCTATTGTTAAGAGAACATAAGAAAATTGGTTTTCCCATGTTAAACTTTGCATCCACTAGACTGAATTCTATAAGTGACAGTGTAGCAACCCAATTTAATTGTTGTTAAGTATACAGACTTGTATACTTTAAAAGTCGCAATTCTTGGAAGCGAGGCCATGAACTTCATTCACTCCAATGTTACGCAACGACTGTTGTGTAACAAGCATGTGACTGGATGAGTCATGCTCTTGGTTAAAAGAAGGCGAGTGGAGCAGTTGGGAGAGCAGTTGAAGGAAGAGGTGAA
>JAVBJR010001093.1:0-5912 GCA_031546965.1 Dysgonomonas sp. | reverse complement strand
CTATATAGAACGAAATGATTGACGCGTGGGTGCCTGGGTGCCGAATTTGCGCGTTTTTGACCAATTTTCGCAGCGAGTTTAAATATAGAACCGATCGTCCAAAAATTATGAAATAAATATAGAGCCATACATAAATATCTATATGTTGAATTGTCATACACACAAGGAAATTAAGAACATCGAAAATTGCCCTGTCTGGTCACCTTTAAAAATACAAACCTAATGAAATGCTGATTCTTAATGAATGTAACATTTAACCCATATATTAAAGTATTTCAAAAAATATTGCCTCGAACATGAAAGTGTATCTTGGACACAGGAAAAATTACAGCAGGGCTAAGGTTATTTTATGTTGCCACCAGATTAGTTAGAAAGTTTATTTGGAGGTGACCGAAGAGCAATTCACAGGATGTCATTTACACCACCATGACTAGCTATGCTAATATACTGGTGGCGCCAATATAGGACATTAGGGCACAAATAACTTTTACTAGGGCAGATAACATTCACATTTTAGATGATATTTATTGAAAAATAGTTTAAAGTGCATTTTAAAAGCTTTGCTTACTAAATTTTACATTCCAATAGCTTTATAATTTCAAGTAAGAATCTGCTAGTGCATTGCGTGTATCCCGCATATGAACTTTGTTCTTGTTACTCGATTAAGTTGCTGTATCGTATGATGATGTTAAATCGCCATCGAGAGTCAGGGGCCTTGCCATGCTAACCATCACCTGGCATGCATTGCAAGCCTGCAATTGCTAAGAAAAAGCTATTCACCACTGCTGACTCTGGGCCAACACGCGATTATTTGGAGGGGGAATATTAGTGAATCGACATGATAGCACTGAAAATGCTCTGCAAGCGCGTGGGATACCCTAGCTCATTTTATGCGATGGAGCCAGTTCATCCCAGTAAGCCGTGCCGTGACTTCAAACTGTTTTGTTTATTGGGGTAGGCAATAGTAACTCATAAAGAAAGTGTAATATACAAACTTGAATTTTAAGTAATCTTCTACAAGTTCCACAATTGCAGATAAAATGCCAGTCATGCCATATTTCCAGCCTGATTTCAGCTCCGTAAACTGAAAACAAGCATATAAACTTAAAACAATGTCCCGAGAAATTACCGAACTACAGTTCGATTTACACTTACGTCATAAACAGTAGTGCACATGGTAATTCTGTCAAATACGCCAAAATTAACTCTGTCATATTTAATCCTACTATGCACGAGACTGTTGGTTTGTAGTAATTGATGAGGATAGGCAAACCATTTGGTACTATTAAGATTATAATTATGTATTGAGCTCATTGTCAAATTCTCCATCTTCACAATCCCTTCAATCTACAGTAAGGCCAGATATATACATCAAATAGTATACAGTTTTAACAGGTTTACCATTTCTCTTATTACCCATTTTTTTGTATTTGCAGAAATAATGATTACACGGAAAAGGCCCTTGAAGGTTGAAATGTATTGGTTAATGAACTTTGGCGGACATCTTCCAACAATAACAAAACGACTGTCGTCGGTGGCAACTGAATTTTCCCTTAAAAATGCTATCTGATATAATTACAAAATAATCTCGGAATTGGGCAATTGTAATATTTCAGAAACAGAGATTGCAGCATCGGGAGAAGGAAGCAGTGGTAGGACAACAACGGGAGTATGATGTTGAGAATAGTTAATTTTCCTCTCACTAATAAATTTCAAATGAATTAACCACAATGGCTTCCTTAAATAAAAATACTGTAGGCTGTCTCATGAATTTAAGGTGGAAGGAGTGAAACAAGATGAGAGAATAGGTGGATACAAAATGGGAGGGTGACAACAACCTTTATTTAGAAATGGCACACATTTAATGGCAGGCTTTCCTGCGATGTTTACTATATATACGGCCTTTTTGCAATGTAACCAGGTCACCGCTATCACGTGTGTTCCTCGTTTTTGCAAACGTTACCTCCAGTTATACTAATCACCACATTTTATAAGCAATCATCAGAAGTTATATAATTCCTTAGAGGGCAAAGCAGGCAATAATCAGCATTGCAGAAAATCCAGTCAGGAATGGTTTTGATGCAATCTCATACAGAATAAGGAATTATTTACTGAACGTCCTTGCAATAGCATGTTCAAATTGTCGCAATTCAACAGCACGATGGTCATCTTAATGCAAGAAATATCGAAAAAGTACTTAAAATTCTCAGCCATTGAGTGGTTTTTTAATACTACCCAGGTAACACCAAGGAAGCGTGGATTGCCCAATAAAAATGTTTTCCATTCGTATGCAATAAACTCTAGAAAATAAGTGGCATTACGATTTGCACTACAGTACACAATATTATGAACCACATTGTTAGATGTTTGCCTTCCATATAACAATGTGAAATAACTGTTCCTTACCAAATTTTGGTTCAGTCAAAATGAAAAAACAATTAAAATTCCATTTAAGCGCTAGTGATGCGATTGCTCTTATGACACGCGTAGGCGAAAGATTCCTTTCTGCCTTTTCTTCTAAGCCGTTACGCAAAATGGTAACATGATCCATAACATTTCTCTGTGTAAATTTATCTGAGAAAAAAATAATACATTAATATAAGCTCTAATGACTCAATAAATTGTGGTGAATGATGTAAAAAGAATACATTTGCTAACTAATTTCATTTCAGAGTAGTAATGAAATGATGGTTTTAGCCTGCTAACACCAATAATATGCGCTTTTGCGAGCGTTTGTCTCTGGTAGCACAACTTTCAGAAATATTCGAGAAAACTTTTCGTAACTGCCGCAAATTACATAACTAGATTAACTGCATTAAATATTTAGACAACTTGACAATCCACACTAACATTATAGTATTATATGTTAGCTTTCGCTCTAACAATCGTGGTTGCGGTGGTCGTTCGTATATTTAAAACTGAATTTAATTCTTAAGTGTTTACATAAACGTAACCCGAGCTACGAGTTCAGCATGCGTTTTCGTTCGTGGTTCGTACGAGAGTGCGAGTTCGAGTAAAGTTAAAATGCTCGAACATTTATTTTGGCCTTCGATGACGTCAAAGGTCCTTTGTTAAATTTTCGGAGTAGTTTTTGTATCCAATCGTACAAGGGCCCGAGCCCAAACTTAGAGTTTGCATGCACCGAAATATATCCATGTGCGTCAAACATGAAGGTACGGGCGGCGAACATAAACGTCGTAAACATGTCAAGCGAGCGAGCGAAGTCGCAAAACGAGCGAGTGAGGGTTGTAAGAGTGAGGGTCGTAAACGAGCGTGCAAGGGGGCGCAAATGAGCGAGCGAGTTTCTAAAACGAGCAAGCGCAATTAACGATGCAAATATGCGCGAGCAAGACGTTAAACATAATATTAAAACTGCGATCATGCATTGAGATGCTAGCATATAGTATTGCGTTATTTTTTTTTCATACAATGGAAGAGCATATATGAGTTTAATACTAACTGTTGTTCCCTGCAATTGTGTTCGATTCATCAAAATGTGGGTTTTCTTCGTATGGATAATCATGCATTGGATCACACAAACTTTGAAATACACTTAAAAATGTATGGAACAAGATGCACGCGGCGTAATCTTCAAAATAAATTTAGAAACATTAGTATGTCTAGACAATGTTAACAGCAATTAAAATCATAATATGGCAAGTACTTACATCTGTTGTAATCAGTTATCAGTACCATTATGAGTTGCTAGAAGATTTAAGTCAAAACTTCGTCAAATGAGGTGTTTGAAATAACCTAGACGCCTGCTCATATTGTATATAACACTTATCCTAGCAACATTCTAGCTGTAACTATCAAGTAAACTGGCAAGCAGTGTGTATACAGGGTGGAAAATGATCTATATATCACACGCCCATTTATCGATAAACGTGCACGTGCACTATCTAGTCCCATTTCCTATCATTTTCCCACACATTTTCTACAAATTTAATGTTATTAGAGTTTTGGAAAAAGTAGCCAATACACACTGAAAGCATCCCAGATGCACTAACTCCAAATTGATGACAGGAAATGTTGGCTGCACTGCGTAGCATAGATTGGCAAATGTCAAAACATTTCACGTGGCATTAAATCGATTTTTATTGTCCCGAAAGGTTTTCCAATATTGTGATTTTCAAAACACTTTTAACTCTAATGGTACCATGGAATCAATAAAGCTCGTGTAAAGCGTGCCATTGGTTGCCTTTAAAGCTTTACACCGGTCGGAATTCCATTACATTTGTGTATTATAAAATAAACAGGAGCCAGTAATGGATCAGTTTGTATTTTTTGCAAGAAACCGATAAAGGTATTTGAGCTTTATAAAGGGCCTCAGCGCAACACAATTCATCACATATGTCATGTGAGCGAATGTTTCTAGTGATTATTATTTTTTGCTTAATATTAGTGCACATTATTGTAGTTTATCTGCTGTTATACTGACAGACAGCAGGTAGTTCATGCTGATAGCGTGTTGAGCAAGTTTACTGTAAGTTTATCCTAAGTTAAGGGAATTTAACAAGTTAAAATAAATTATGTAATAGGATAGAGGTAGGAAGGTGCTCCCAATATAGTGAGATATTAGAAGTTTTTTTTATGATTATTGTTTTATAGGTCAAAGTGTTTCTTGATCCTAGGAAAAAACGTCCATAATTGATTGCTGCTATACAATCACCACGAGAGTTGACACTGAATGCGTTCAGATTATGAGGTATGCTACTCTCTAAACCATGATTTCTCATCAAGAGTTAATGAAACTTCAACTTGTAACATTGTTCCAACACAGCCAATCTTGCGTAAAAGTCAAGGCTAAAAGAACAACAACACAATCAATACATTGTTTAAAAGTAATGGCATTAATTTCTTTCAACATCATGAAAGTTCTAAATGATGTTTCAAAAAATGTTTGCAGGTGCATGCAGGGAAAGAAGTTCGACATCTACCACAGCAAGCATCACTGTATAGAACAATAGTCAAATATATCAATAATTGAATACATGTACTAGCTATACCCACGTATATCACTGAAATTTATTAATTGGTAATAAAAACCAAGAGCTGGCAATAATGCGCATTGGCATCGAACACTTGATCCTTATGTGGCGAACACTGTAATAGCATAAGTACAATTCATACAGTAACTCTGTGTTGTGATTAATCGTTTATATTTTCATAATGTGACATTCAAACAAAAATCACAAAATATATTTTATACATCCCAGTTTATCCGAATTGGTTAACAATGTAAATTACATTTTTACATTACATTACAAGTGACATGTATTATTTCATAAACTGGTGATTATAAGCTCTGGTTTAAAATAACAATGTTTTATACATTATTGTGTCATGTGAATAGTGGATTTGAATGTGTTTCAAAAGTTAAGTATTTCGCATTGCAAATCTCTCTGCTGCTAGAGCAATTAAAGCAACGGGTATTCCAATTCCAACAATAGCAAATGTGAACCAAGTTTCTGAATACGTAATAATTTTTGTTGCCGGCAGTTCTTCTCGGGTCAATGTGGAGTACCTTTTGCGGTAAGCCTGCAAAATTCCAACTTCCCTTAGTCGAAGAATCCTGCACAAATGCACAGATCAGGATCTTGTTTGGCATAAAATGCCCAAATTAGTATGCTGCAATACATTACATGTGAGAAAATGCATCTAATAATAAGAAGTCTGCAGGAGATTTAAGACTTGCTGGGAATTGGCAAATGGGATTCTTTAATTTGCCTACATGTGGTTGGTATCGAATTCGTTGTGAACCATATTGATCCGAAGCAAAACCTACTCTACTTCCATTCAAAATGGCATCAAATGTTATATCTGGTTCAATGTAAACGAACACAGAACCCTTGCCCATTAAGGCTTCTTTATAAACAGGGCAATATTCACACATCTGGAAAATAATATAA
>JAVBJR010000338.1:0-3677 GCA_031546965.1 Dysgonomonas sp. | reverse complement strand
CATTATTTGTAGAAGATTCCAATTTAAAGGTGATTTAGTAAGTTATCCTGAAACTTAACGTACGCGAAGACAAACCGTGAATAAGTAAAATATCGCAACAAAAACTGTATGAAAATCAGTTAAAAAAGTTAAAAGCACTTGCAAGTTTCAAATATACCAGATAGGAGGTCGGCCAGTATAGGAGAACCTCCTATAGCTTAATTACCCCACAAATTTGTAAGTGCTTATAACTTTTTTTACTAATATTAAATTTCCACATCGATTTTGTTGCTATAATTATTTCCTTCATGGTTTTAGTTTCTTGTTGGTTATCAGTTTGAGGATAACTTGCAAATAAGCCATGTCAGTTCATCTTTAATCAATAAAGAATATATATAAATAAACATATTCACCTGATTCAAACAGCCGGGATGATCACCGAACACCGTGAGCAGAACAGATTCGCAAAACACAACCAAAGGTCCGTTGCAAATCGTTTCACCGAGTAATAAATAAATTAGTGATCCTGGGAAGAATTCGTAACATCCCACTTCCTTCATAGCCTATATGTATAATAAATTTAACGATTAATGTTTAAGGAAACTGTTTCACATGCGGTACATACCGCAATTTTATCCCTTTGGAACATGTATCGTATGTTAATTTATACTGATTGGATATTATAGGAAACATGTTCAACTTAAAGGAAATAAAACAATAAGTACCTTAAATAAAATCCTTAAGTTGGCAAGTAACTCAATCATTCCATCCACGTGAGTTAAAGTTGTGACGGGGCTGACGGCAAACAACGCTTTAACCTGTATCAAATCAATGTACCTGTTACTTACACTGCAACAATTCCATAAGAAACAGTGTTAATTTCATAATGTCCATACCTTTTCATTGTACTGTGGATATTCCGCGAGCAGAGCGAAGGACATCGTCGTTCCCATCGAATGGCCGACAATGTATAAATGAGTCTTGTTGGTCGTTTCCAATATGAAATCTATTACAGCCGGCAAGTCTTTGGATGCCATGTCGTCCCAACTGAAGTATACAACATTACTTCATTCAGTATATAATAATAACAATCTCTACTTTTATAACTAACCGTAAGTTTGCCATTTATACCTAAATTCCCAAAACTTTCTGCTCTTCGGCGAAAGCTTCTCGTGTTTACGACTGTAATAGTTTCCTCTTGAGTTCCCCAGCCAGACATCGTAACCACTGTCAGCTAATATGTAACCTGTAAGAAACGGACAGAATTTTGTTACTTATACACAATCACTTGTTTTCAACACGGAGTAAATAAACTGAGAGCGTGTAATGTCAAAAAATAACGGTGTTGAGAGTAACTATACCAAAACCGTGTTCAAAGTTGCACTATGTGCACTGACTATGTGGAAGTGGTTAATTGGGGAAGACGACTTTGACCAATAAGGCACGTTTGGCTGTTTTTATGCCACGCCCAAACACGTCACAACTTCTCCCTCATTGGTCAAAGGACTCGTGATTATGTCGTCCTCCTCCCCTTTCGCCACCAACTCATAGTGCAACCTTGAATACGGTTTCAGTATATACTTTAAAGGTGAACTGACAGGGTTTTGTAACACACAATGATATTCAGACCATAGAAAGAATGATTAAAATTAAAACTACGAGTTCGTTTCTTTTCTTCTTTTTTTAAATTTATTATAAGTGTTTTAACAGATTGAAGTTTGTGTGTTTTTGGGCCTGTTCAGAGAGGTTAGGAGGTTCAAAATTCTAGTATGGAGTCTGTTCCAGCATATGATGTGGGGAAAACACCTGTATATATGCAATAGGCATTTACCACGATTCAGTGCAAGTGGTTTGCCATACTCACTGTCCCGGATGTAAATTTTGACAATGTGAGGACTTTTGAGGACCTATTTCAGGGTAAATTTGCTAATTTTTATTATAAAAAAACGAATCGGTGGAAAAATTAGAAATAAATTGGACATATGCATATACATGTTGTTCATGCGTAGGAAATTTTTCAGAGAAATGGGTGCAACAAATTTACCCTGTCAGTTCACCTTTAAGTCAGTTATACAGAAGGAATTACGTAATAAAAGTGGGTGGGACAATGATGGATGTTGCCGTTATAGTGAAAAGCTCTTATAAGGTTGCGGAAGGCTTTCGGAAGGTGATTTAAACACAATGTACCTAGACTCTGGTGAGGACCATTGTTGACCCACTCGAAAGATGTGCACAGAATACCGTGCTGTAATAGAACAGGATATCCTTGAGTATTCGGTTGTTGTTTCAACTGTCCCCTGCCGCCAGGTATGCGATGAACTTCTAAAACGTATCCGTCAGACGTTTTAACCGAATACTTTTCTGCCGGATACCCGTTGCTCCTCACAACTTCAACCTGCAGGTGGCAACATGTTATTTAACTAGATTATCACACGAATGGAACAACGTATTCAAAATGCTTCCTAACTACTTCGTCACAAATCTTTCGGTCACTTTCAAATTTCCCTATAACAGCACCCCAAGGGATCCATAATTGTGTCTCTTATAAGGGTATGCTCTTACGTAACCTGCGTCAAATACAGTAACCTCGCTTATAATCAACTCGGATATTTGCAAACATCGGCTATTGTCAATCAACTCCACGGTCCCATCATCACAACAGGATTTTCAATACATATTACCACTCTTGATATTACCAAGAGTAGATGAACTTAAGTTCATCTACTCTTGATATTAGCTCGCTTTCGGTAAACTTGGATAAAGGAAACCTCCGTTACAAGCAACTGATATACCACTAAAACCGGTTTTTGGATCCCTGATATTGGTAAAATGTAGCATATTTGGGATTCAACATAGCCATCATGTAATGGGTATTTGCATACACTTATTATTGTAACCTCTTATATAAGAAACTTTGTTATACAAGTTATAAAACGTTATTATAATAGACCTAATTCACGTAAGCCACAATTGGCTGTTCAAAACAATTTTCGAAATGACGTCATTATGTGAGAAAACTGGTTAAATTCTGCCAACCTGATTCCAGCTTTTGCCTCACTTTGGCCTCCATTTTCCTCACTTTGGCCACCATATTGGCAGTGGGAGCTAGTGCTTAATGACATTGGACAATTGACCATTTTCACTAAGCAATTGACCAATTTCAGTAGGCGTGTCCCATTGCCAATATGGAGGCTGAAGTGAGGTAAATTATGCAATCTGATTGGCTGTAAACGCGTTTTCTTACTAAGAACGCCATTTTTCGAACGTTTTTTCAGCCAATGACAGAACAATGAAAATGGTCAATTGACACCATTTGTTATACAAGTTATACAAGTTTGTTATATACATGTTATAAAAGTTTGCTTTTCAAGTAACTTCAGCTACAAGAAACCAAAACCACCGGTCCCTTCGAGTTGTTTATAAGCGAGGTTCACTGTAGTATATATATTGTATAATATGATGTGGAATGCGAGTGACGATTCGGAAGTGACCAAGAGGTTTGTGATGAGATGACTCTGAAAGGGTCACTTACCGTTGTCATGAACATTTCTGGCAGTTGATGAGGAAGTGTTGGCAAGAAACTCCAAGTTCCTTTCGAACATTGCGCATGAAGAACTACTTTTGCCAAGTAACATAGTAACACCACTAACACCGATTGTGACAATTTCATCCGGTCGATGTGGCCGTCCCAACCAGCC
>JAVBJR010000757.1:0-2567 GCA_031546965.1 Dysgonomonas sp. | reverse complement strand
AGGCTGAAAATTTATGAGGTGCTGAATATCATCTATATGTATGGCTAGCTGACTTTCACGATCTGCACACTGAAATGCAAATCGTATGTAAAAGTAATAAATCCGCTCTTGCAGTGTACCGCCATTTTGAGCAAAAAAAATGATCTGTATACGCGTTCAATAGCACAACCACACATATCTTTTGATTGACGATTGTGCGCGCGAATTTTGGACGACCACGTGGTTCGATGGCATCACTGCGCATGTGTTCACATTTGGGTTTGGGGGGTGAGAGGCGTAAGTACGCAGCGATACTCAGAAGCTCATTGGTAGTCGACGGAGTTGGATCAGGATGAGCATCTTAGTACAAGAGGCCAATACAGCATCACATTTTTTGGAACAGAACGAAGAAAAGGAATTGTCTTACTCATCTTCTTCCTCACTGACCGGAAGTGATGATGCCCCATACAACCCACCACATTCAATGCACTGGGCCGAATATCTGACATGGGCCACAGCATTCGGAGGCCTTGTTGCAATTTCATTGGTTGGCAACTCACTGGTCGTTTGGGCAGTGGTGTGCCACCAGCGCATGCGCACTGTCACTAACTACTTTCTGGTGAACTTGGCTCTGGCTGACATATCAATGGCTTCCTTCAATGTAGTCTTCAACTGCATATTTATGCTGCGTTCAGACTGGATCTTTGGAAAACACTACTGCACTTTCAATAACTTTGTTGCATACCTGACAGTAGCTGCCAGTGTGTTCACACTAGTCGCCATCAGTGCTGACAGGTGATATAATTAACAAGTTAACATATTAGTTGAGTTTTGTGCACATTGCTTCTATTTCAATGCTACATCATACTAAGAATATCATGACATATAAAACAAATTTGTTCTTTAGTCCAGATTGAATCTTGTGATATACAAAAAGCAATTGAGAATTGATAATTATTCAAGTAATACTTTAAACACTTTGTTATTACAATGAAGCCTGTATATTATGTAGTAATCTGCTTACATTGGAAACCTGTCTAAGCCGAACATTTTGCATTTTATGACCCAATTACAACGCTACCCATGTTAATGAATGGGATATTATGCCACACCTTTCATATCAATGAAATTACCAGAGGGCTTCCTTGTCTGATAACAAAATTGGTTTAATATTTAATCTTTAATTAAACCCCGAAGTTCGGAGACAATTTGTCCGTATGATTATGCCAATTTTTGGTATCACACTCGCAATAATCAGGTTGTCGTTAAAATCCTGATCGTTGTAAAAATCGGGTTTAAATGAAAAACATCAATGCAGTGCCCTACATTTTGTCGCTATAGACCGACTGCCGTTATAAATCAATTTATAATTTACAAATGTTCAGTAAATGTATATGGCCATTAATTAAAGTATTTCTTTAATTTTCACAACTTCATTATTTGGGACAATCAAAAGTTTAATTTGAAATTATTATACAAGTGAGCTGAGAAAATTGCATGTCACAAGCATCTAATTAGCAATTGAAGACATTCAATTGTTCACTTGAGGCCACAGTAATTAAGCGGTTCATTTTCAAGGCAATGAATGCAAAGTTTTCATTGATCCATGCTATGCATACAAATGGCCATGTGCTCAAGAGAAATGTGTTAAAGAGACTCTTATAAAAAATGTAATTCTATTTGATCAACATTTGAATCCATTTGATCATCAGCATGTGAATCCATTTGATCAGCATGTGAATCCATTTGATCAGCATGTGTATTAACTTATTAACATGTGTATCTAATTAATCAACATGTGCATTTAATTTATCTACACGTGCATCTCATTGATCAACATGTACAATTAATTGATTAATGCATGCATCTTGTTGATGAACGCGTGCATCTAGTTGATAAACATGTGCGTCTAATTGATCAACACGTGCATCTAATTGATCAACATGATCATGTAGCTGATCAACTCGTGCATTTCATTGATCAACAATTGCATCTAATTGATGAACGTGTGCATCTAATTATCAACACGTGCATCTAATTGATCAACACATGAACCTAATTAATCAACACGTGCATCTAATTGAGCAATACATGCATCTAAATGATCAACGTGTGCATCTAATTGACCAACGCTTGCATCTAATTGATGAACGATGCATCTAATTGATCAACAGGTTCATAGAACTGATCAACATGTGCACCTAGTTGATTAACACGAGCACGCAATCAACACTTGAATTCTGTGCACATATTTTCTTGTGCAAATAATTGATCAACACATTAATTCACTCTCAAGGTTACATTGTATAAAAATCAAATGATAGCTTTATCGACACATCAGAACAATACATATTGTTTAGTGTGAACAAAGACGGCATGATTGTTGCATGCATTATTATGTTAAATGTGTTTTAGCACTAAAAGAAGCTTATTCGGAATTTTATTGCCTAATGAAGTGTCCATTATGAAAACAACAATTAGTATACCATACCCACTATATTAAATTATGTATAGCTTTTTAATGATTGCCACGTGTTATTTTTATTACCTTGGCCTCCAACAACACAATTAAAATTTAAATTATACAT
>JAVBJR010000896.1:0-5342 GCA_031546965.1 Dysgonomonas sp. | reverse complement strand
ATTATTATTATTATTATTATTATTATTATTATTATTATTATTATTATTATTATTATTACACTATTATTATTATTATTATTATTATCATTATCGTTATCATTATTATTATTATACTATAATTTTAAATTACTGTTATAAAATAGGCCTATTAATTTAGTTATTTTTATTTCACAATATAACAAATAACATAGTAAATTTAGGCTTATATTTTTGTTTTTGTTTTTTGAGTTCAAAGGAACCGTAATTTAATTATACACTTCAATTTGTCACATTCCCCATACGCAATATCCTGTTATCATTTATGTAATAAAAATGTAATATGAAGTACAGTAATATGAAGGTGTAATATTTTTGAAATTAGTTTTTGTGTTAGGCCTATTTCACATATTCATATTTTCCTATTTTGCCATGGGGTAATTTTAACCCTTTCCTGTTGCCTGAATTTTTTGCAGTGTGTTGTCTACACGGGTTTGGATTTGAGTGTTTTTGTTTTTTTAAAGCTGAGGGGTTGGTTGAAAATTTTTAGAAGGTCACCTGTCTGCCAATCATTTTTCCAAAGTTGACTTTATAATGACTTTGCAAAAAGGAAATTTTAAAACGTCTTCTTTTTTGTCTAATTTTTTTATATATAAGTACTGTACGTACTTTTTGGCAGGATATTCTGCAGGAAAACTTGCAAAGCACCTGCAAAGAATCTTTACTTTTTATATTTTCTTTTTACTTTTTTTACTTTGTCAGAAAATATTTTCTTTGCATTTTTCTATCTATTTTTATTTACACTTTAAAACTTTAAAAAAGAAAAACAATCATTGGCTGCATGTGTATATATAAATGTATATATAAATGTATAAATAGCTTACATCATTATTTGTTGATTCCCTGGGGTTAATTAATTACGTAGGAAAAAACAATGCAACTGTAATTATTTGAAGCCGAATTTAATAGAGATTATTTGGTATCTATATTTCCTGTATATTATAACAATGTTATTCTATATGTGAAGTTTATAATAATTTATGATAAGAAACTAAATAGCTCTGTTAGTTGAAGCGTCATTGAACGTTATATGTTAAATCCTATCTTAATTCGCTTAAATTTAATCTTAGTCCACTGAAATCTGATCTTAATCCACTTAAATTTGATCTTAATCCACTTAAATGTGATCTTTATCCACTGAAATCTGATCTTAATCCACTTAAATATCATCTTAATCCACTTAAATCTTATCTTAATCCAAATGTATTATCTTTATCCACTTAAATCTGCTCTTGATACACTTAAATTTGTTCTTAATCCACTTAAATTTGTTCTTAATCCACTTAAATTTGTTCTTAATCCACTTAAATCTGATCTTAATTCACTTAAATATTATCTTAATCCACTTAAATATAATCTTAATCCACTGAAATCTGATCGTAATTGTATTAAATTTGATCTTAATCCACTTAAATCTGATCTTTATCCAGTTGAATTTGATCTTAATCCACTTAAATCTGATCATCCATTTAAATCCGATCTTAATCCACTTTTATTATCTTTGTCCACTTAAATCTGATCTTAATTCACTTAAATATTATCTTAATCCACTTAAATATAATATTAATCCACTGAAATCTGATCTTAATCCACTTAAATATCATCTAAATCCACTTAAATCTGATCTTAATTCACTTAAATCTGATCTTAATCCACTTAAATCTGATCTTAATCTACATATATTATCTTTATCCACTTAAATCTGATCTTAATCCATATATATTATCTTTATCCACTTAAATCTGATCTTAATCCACTTAAATCTGATCTTAATTCACTTAACTTTGATCTTAATCCACTTAAATCTGATCTTAATCCAAATATATGGTATCTTTATCCACTTAAATCTGATCTTAATCCACTTATATTATCTTTATCCACTTAAATCTGTTCTTGATCCACTTAAATTTGTTCTTAATTCACTTAAATCTGATCTTAATCCACTTGTACTTTATAGGTTAAATATGTAAACAGAATATTTGTTTTCTTGCGAATTGAATATGAAAAGTTTTATATATATACTGAAATCGCAGTCAAGGTTGCACTATGTTGGTTCGCTGAAAAATTTGGAAAATGAGATAATTATGAGATTTTGGACCAATTAGGGAGTTGTTATGCTGCATTTGGGTGTGGCTAATACCTACCAACCTACCAAAGACACCTGATTGGTTAATAGACTCGTAATTGTCTAATATTCCCAATTTTCAGTAACCGCTAATGGTGCAACCTTGACCGTGGTTTCAGTATAGTTATATTAAATGTAAATTAAAATTTTATAAAGTTGAAGTAGGGTTTGTTGCAAGTTGAAACAGACTATATATGGGCTTATTATTCAGTTGGATTTTTTGACTGTGACGTCACCGTGTGGGCGTGGCTTAAAACATGCACGTGACTGCGGAAAGATGGATATGACAGAAGGCGATGAATTCCTATATTTCACTGCATCCGGGTGCTGATTTATATGTCAGTTTTCGATCTGCTGTCACGTGATCTATATGCCAATTATTCACTTTTTTCCAAGGGGGCGTTTCCAACCATATCCATATATTTTCCCACGCAATTTATGCACCGACATGAAATTATAATTCATAACTGCTATATACAGTGAAACCTGTTAACTTGACCACCCTTACATGTTGACCACCTGATAAAGTTGACCACTGAATAGGAAATTTCCTGTCCTGTAATTTGACACCATACATGACTATCTTTCCAATTCCTGGTCATAGGGGGTATGCTGTGTGACGTCATCGGCCAATTGGCTTCATGATGGCTGCCGAAATTTCCCCGGAATGGCGTTTATTGACTAAACGCTGTAATAATGAATTTAAAAATCTGGGAATTTTTTTCTGCGTAATGTTAGTGTTGTATAGGTGTAAGGTGGGTTTAATAAGGGTGTAATGTGGGTGTAACAAGGGTGTAATTACGGTGTAATAAGAGTTTAATAAAGGTTGTAATGTGAAAAATTAATGTATACTATAAAAGAAATTAATTTAGAATAGTTTTCATTGGGATATCTCTAACATCGGTGTACAATATTTGTAGTGTAAGGTGTAACAAGGGTGTAATAAGGGTGTAATAAGAGTGTAATGAGGGTGTAATGTGAAAAATGAATGTACACTATAAAATAAATTAATTTTGAATAGTTTTCATTGGGATATTTCTAACATCGGTGTACAATGTGTGTAATGTTAGTTCAATATGGGTGTAATTTAAGTGTAACAGGGGTGCAATATAAGTGTAACATGGGTGTAATGTAAGTAATATCAAGTAAGGCAGGATTCCTTTCAGTGTAATTCGGTGTAAGATAAATTACGGTTGTAATAGTATCCAGGAATTTAAATTTTGAATTGTTTTTAGTGGGGTGTAATGTAAGTGTAATATGGGTGTAATGAATGTGAGTTTAATGGTGTAATTTGAAATGTAAGTAGTACTTATCGATGAAGTCAAATTGGATTTGTTTTCAGCGGGATGTCTGTAACTTCGGTTTACAATGTGTGAAATATAAGTGTAATGTAAGTGTAATGTAGGTGTAATGAGGTGTAATAAGGGTGTAATGAGTTTAATGGGGGTGTAATATTAAATGTAGGTGTAGTACTTATCAAGAAAGTACAATTAATATTGTTTTCTTTAGGGTGTCTGTAACTAAAATGGGTGAAATGTAATGTAATATGGGTGTAATTTAGTGTAATATTGGTGTAATGCAGTGTACTATGGGTTTAATGTAGTGTAAATTAGTGTAATATGGGTGTGATTCAGTGTAATAAGGGTGTAATGTAGTGTAATATGGGTGTAATGGTGTTAATATAGGTGTAATTTAGTGTACTATGGGTGTAATATGGGTGTAATGTACTGTAATTTAGTGTAATGTAGTGTAATTTGGGTGTAATGTAGTGTAATTTATTGTACTATGGGTGTACTTTAGTGTAATATGGGTGTGATTTAGTGTAGTATGGGTGTAATTAGTGAAATATGGGTGTAATTTAGTGTAATATGGGTGTAATTTAGTGTAATGTGGGTGTAATTTAGTGTAATTTGGGTGTAACATGGGTTTAATAGGGGTGTAATGTGGGTGTAACACTGCAATATTACTGTAATTAATGTCATAATTTAAAGGAATAGTAGTGTAAATGATAAGATTAGGGTGTAATGATGGTGTTATTCTGCAAATTTCCTGCAAACCTGCAGCAGAACTTGTTCATTGGGAGGGTGTAATGGGGAAAGGAGGTCATTGGTTCACCTACACACCTTCAAACCTCCTTTTCTAACAGCCTTGACCCACCTTTTCCTTCCCCACTTTCTCCACTTTCCCTTTCAATCTCCTCCATTGTTTGGCTTCACTGCCTTACAAGATGGCCGCCGTTTCTATGTATGGCACACCTCCAACCTACGCAAATTGAACTTTTACATACTCCCATATTCGTAAATTAAATTTAGTGCTCATTTTGTTAAAACCATTAGCTGTGTTGGCCTAAATATAATAGCTTTATTACAATTATGTCTCTGACTGGTGTAATGGCGGCCAATTTGGGTCTAAAAATATTTGTGACTGCTGTAATGGCGGCCAATTTGGGTCGCAATATATTTGTGACTGGTGCAATGGCGGCCAATTTGGATCTAAAAATATTTGTGACTGGTGCAATGGCGGCCAATTTTTGTCCAAATATATTTGTGACTGGTGTAATGGCGGACAATTTGGATCTAAAAATATTACACACAGGTTTAATATATCATGGTTTAATGTGAATATTCCTGACTGGAGTAATGGCGGCCAAACCGTTTCAATTTTGTTTACGGCAGCCATTACACAAGTCATTACGCATTGCTCCGCCCACTTGGACTCCATTTCTTAATTTCAGTCGCGGAAATGAAATTGTTTTTGCATTACCATTGGTTGGAAGAATAACACAGCATTGTAGATCATATTGGTATCAGTGGGCCGATTATTTATACTGAAACCGTGTTCAAGATTGCATCAATTATGTGGAGAGAGATACTAAGGTATACATGGTATTATTGATGCAACCTTGAATGTGGTTTCAGTATATATTTTGAAATGTTTGCTGGAATAGATGTAGATATATATGATCAAACCCAACACATAGCAAGTTGTCACATTCAGTTTCACACTGCTTGTCACGTACTACTTGTCACACACTACTTGTCACACACTACTTGTCACACACTACTTGTCACACACATCTGGTCCCATATTTATGTGGACACATGCACTGCTCGTCACGTATTACTCAAATTACTCAACACACGCAGCTCAACACAACTGCTTGACACACTTACTCGTCACA
>JAVBJR010000983.1:0-2535 GCA_031546965.1 Dysgonomonas sp. | reverse complement strand
TTTGTCTCTAACTAGAGTGGTTTAAAAGTTAGAGACGCGATGACCTACAAGGAAAGGTCAAAGGTCAAGAATTCGGGTGCCGTTCGAAAGCGCCATGGCCACTTCCTATTTGCTCCCATTAGCAGAATTCGAATATCTGGTGCCATTTGCACGCTAAAAATGGCTGTATAGGACTTTTTATCCACACTGTATATCACAGCATAGCCGTAACCAGGCTGTTCCGAACAAGGGAAAGGGGGTCTTATTTCAAAAAACGGGACCTTTTAAAAATGGACTGTGAAAATGGACTGAACTGGTGCTGACGAAGTTGATTTTAAATGAGAACACTCAAACTTTAACTTCCGAGGATTGCGTTCTGCAAATATATCCACAACTGTGTCCAATGAAACATCCGCATTGTAGTGGATGTGAATTAATGCCAACGCGGATAGCCTTTCTTGATGCATTGAATTCCTCAAAAATTTATCCAATCTGCGAAGTGCACTGAAGCACCTCTCACATTCGCACGATGTTACTGGTATTGTGCAGAGTAATTTCAGCAACATAAACAGGTTTGGAAACATATGAGAATCACATATCTTGATTGCCTCTGCAAAGGAACTTGGTAGAGCCTTCATTTCATAATTCTTCCGCAGTATCTTCCACCTAATAATCTCTTGATTGATGTTGTCTGCTTGTGGGTGATCGTTTCTGAATAATTCCTCAGCAGGGATAATGCCAACTTCCTTGCTGAGCATAACAGACTCCAAGCACCAATAACATGTTTACTGCACAATTATTAAACCTTTCATTGAGTTGTAATATAATGGAGTCAAGAAATGGGATAGCCACATTCCTTAAGTAGTACATTTCTGAGGTGTCAGCTGGCACATTGCTTCGATGAACTTGTCTCTTCACTATCCGCGGCATTGTTGGTTGCAGCCCAAGATGTTCAGCCAGTCTTACGGCTTGAATGTACACTAGTAGAAAAAGTATTTGGCCACATCATGACAGGGCCCAATTGCAAAAGGTGAACATTTATTAAACCAGGCAATGATTGGAGTTGAACAAAACAATAAGGTGCAGGAATACATTGAAGTGAAGTGATGGCATGTGAGAAATTCCAACATTACTGTCACAATGGAAGTTGAGTAATTAATGTCAATGTCAGCACAAACCTTAATTACAGCAAGATTACATGCCACTCATCGCATCACCAATACAAAGGGTACATTTGAATGCATATATTATCACAGAGACCTCAGGATTGAAAAGCATAAAGCTTGAAAATGGCAAGAGGGAAAGAGCTCTCAAAGGACCTCAGAATGAAAATTATTCACTTAATTCAAAGTGGTAATACTCATGGAAATGTTGCTAATACTCTGAGCATTCCAAAAAGTACAGTTTCGTACACCTAGAAGAAGTTTCAATAGAGTGGCACGCTTGAAAGCAAACCTCGCAGTGGCTGCCCCAAAGCAACTACGAAACGCTATTATAGGACCCTCAAAAAAGTGTGCGTTGAAGACCGGCGGCAAACATCACCTGCAGTGAATGTGAAATGGTAGAAGGTATCAAGTCAATGTGTGCGACCGAACTCTGCGAAATCTTTAATTTTAGCCCAACAACATCAGCTTAGCTTAGATCAGAAGGAGGTTAAACATCCATATGTTGATCAGAATCACCGCTGCTTAACTTCTGTCAATGAGACCTGAGCAGGTAGTAGGACACTAAGCTTGTTGGCAATGTGCCAGATGAACTATGGGGGATTTGAATATCAGAAAGAGTAATTTTTTCTATTCCCATAAATGGTTCTTATCTAATTAAAGATGTGACACGCGTTTCGGCACAAGGGCCATCATCAGGCATCTAGAACCTCTAAGTTAATTAATTAATGTTCAATTTCAGAATCCCAATTATTTAATTTTAGCACAACAACATCAGCTTAGCTTAGATCAGCAGGAGGTTAAGCCTAGTTCACATGTATGCGTCGGGGACGCGCGTTCTGACACGCGGTGAAACACAATGCCATGGCCAGCTAATAGCCCAGACCTCAATCCCATTGAGAATGTGTGGTGCAAGCTGAAAAAGCTAGTGAATGCAAGAAACCCCACAAATAAAACAGAACTTGCAGCAGCGCTGACAGAGAGCTGGAAAACCATCAGTTCCAGTTACATACAGAGCTTAATTAGCTTAATGCCAAGACGGATCACTGCTGTCATTAAATGCAAAGGAGGTCCAACCAAGTATTAAGTATGTTTCATCGAAACACCAAACACTTATTTCCAGCAATTTCAATGACCAATTACTTTTTTCCAGGTATGTGCTGACATTGACATTAATTACTCAAGTTCCATTGCGATAGTAATGTCAAAATTTCTCACATGCCAACACTTCACTTCAATGTTTTCCTGCACCTTATTGTTTTGTTCAACTCCAATCATTGCCTGGTTTAATAAATGTTCACCTTTTGCAATTGGACCCTGGCATGATGTGGCCAAATACTTTTTCCCACTAGTGTATATAGAGGAAAATTGAGATTCTGCATTGTGTCGAAGA
>JAVBJR010000379.1:0-9845 GCA_031546965.1 Dysgonomonas sp. | reverse complement strand
AGGATATGAAAAGGTGATTCCAGATCGATATATATCGCGATATTTTGCAGTGCCAGCACAGCACTGTTTACAATGTTGTGTATGAATTTTGGTTGCACCATCAGCTATTTCATCAGCGTTTCCGCACGGCGCTTACGGTTGGCGCATCATTTTAAACCAGCCTTGAAACGCCTTATGGTTGATTTACATAGACGCGAAAAAGCAAATTTCGCTTCAGATTTCTCGCTTTCTGATGTCATATCGAACGCTATTTTTGCACTTGCACAATGGCGAATTTTACAACCATGTGACATCATGAATCGAGAAATCTGAAGCGATATTTTCTTTTTCGCCTCCATGTAAATCCACCTTTACGCCTCCCTGTCGCCCAAAAGTTTGGTTTTCCGGCAATGCTCCCCGGGTTTCCCGGGGCTGTCGCCCAGGATAACTGGGGATTGCCCAGGGAACCGGGGAAGGTGGGAGGCTACCTGACCACATGCCACGTGATGCCTTCAAATCCCTTCAATACTTTGGGGAATTAAATGTTATTGTTTATCCTTGTTGTATCGATATGTCACAAAATTGATATCTTGAAGTAGTAGAAAAAAATGGCAGATTAAACAAGTTACAATTATAAGTGGTGGTGACCGTTTCTTCATCCGATGCTCTCCCAAGCCGCTAAACCCCGCAAATTGGTGCACGAACCCGTGCTAATCCCGTTTGGGCCTTTAAAAAGCCGATCCTGACTATTCCGAAGGCCGTAATCCGGTTTCCGAGCTGCCAAAACAAAGTTTCGAGTTAGGCCTAACTCGGAACTTTAGGCCTACGTCACCTGATCTTTGCTCCCGCTTTTGGGTTGAAAAACTCGCCTCCTTCGCCCGCAAACCTCTAAAAACTTTGCCTGTAGCACCTCCGAACGTTTCTGAGCCTGCAGGAACGTCCTACAACCCCGAAATTCCGCTCCTAAGTGCCCGCGATCACTCCGACTTGCCACGAGGCGCTCTGCGGACGACGACGGCATCGCAAAGGTTCATTCATTGTACTCCACCCTTTTGTGCAGGTTAGGAAACGCCATGTTATAAGTTTGTAGCACTTTAATTCCAATCCACCAGAGGGCGCTCTAAACGGAGTCGGGAGAAACGAGAAAATGGAATACCACTGGAATTGCATGAAATCAAGGTGAAATTGATCCTTGTTGCAATCATTTACTGGACATGAAGACATTTCTTCACAAAATTAAAGGAACAAACTGGAATTGAACTTTGCACATATGCAATAACAAATTAATTGCAATTGAATAAATTTATACTGAAGAAATAAAAAATATATAATATATACAATATAAAAAATAAAATAATAGTAATAGTCGTAGTCGTAGTAACAGTAACAGTAACAGTAACAGTAACAGTAACAGTAACAGTAACAGTAAAAGTAAAAGTAACAGTAACAGTAACAATAACAACAATAATAATAATAAATCTCTTTATTCTCAAATATACCTCTGAGGGCTGCCACCCACCAGCGTTAGGCTACTAGGGGAGAACAGCCATTACAGATTTCAGAGAACAAAGTCAAACGTTGTTAGTATTTAAGCATCAATTTGATAAAAAAAAATTACTTTAGTAATTTACGTAGTTCTTTCTTGAACGTGGCTTTCGACATACCGAACAAATCCAACTTGCAGTTTAAAACGTTAAATTCTCTGCACAAACGGGACATCACGCTGAAAGAGTTTTTAACAATAAATGTATCACTGGACCGCGTCTTTGTTGGTACGCGGAAATTGATTTCGGACAGTAAATGCGGAGCGTAAACATCGCCTCTCACAACAGAGTGAAGGAACAAAACGTTGCGATACATAAGTTGGTTGTGAATGGTTAACATATCCAGAACCCTTAACAACGCATGATAATCATACAGAACATGGCGAAAAAATCTACCGTGAATCGTAAATACAAAACGTCGCTGAACACCCTCAAGCTTTTCCACAATGTAGCTTGCGCAACCCACCTAGACAACCGAGGCAAATGTAATTCTGGACAGCACTAATGCCAGAAACAACGTTTTTAAGGGTGCCCAAGAATCAAATGAGTATAGGAGTCTATAAAGAACTCCTAGATAACGGTTACAATCCACTACTATATTCTCAACATGCATACGGAAGGTCAATTTGGGATCAAAAAATTACCCCCAAGTCTCGCTGACTTTCGTTTCTTGGTATATTTTCACTTTCCAGAATGTAAGAAACATAAAGCCACGTGGCTTTGCGGGTATACGACAGCACAGAAGATTTTAAAGCGTTTAATTTCATACCGTTAATATGCGCCCAATCAGCAATCTCGTTTAAGGTAGATTGAAGAAGATTACAATCTTCAAGGGAATCGATGGATGAACCGGTTTTGGTATCATCAGCAAACAACCATTTCATAGCTGAGTTAGTGCACCTGAGGATATCATTGACAAATATTATGAATAAAAGCGGTCCAAGTACAGAACCCTGAGGGACTCCCGACAAAACATCGTACCTGCCTTCCCCAGAGAAATCATTGCAGCGTACGTAAAACTGTCTACCCTTTAAGTAGGCACGGAACCATTTGACGAAAGAATCAGGCATACCGTACATTCGCAACTTTAGTAATAACAGGTCGTGGTTGACCATGTCGAAAGCTTTCCCAAAATCAAGGTATATCATGTCAAATTGACCTCGGGAGAAGAGTCTAGGCGCTGCATGGTATAACATCGAAAGAAGATTCATCTCCAGGGATCGCCCTGACACAAAGCCGAACTGATCTTCGGTAAGGAAGACATTAGTCCACGGGACTAACACTGCACTAATGACATGCTCAAAGAGTTTGGAAGTGGAACAAAGGTTCGAAATTGGGCGGTAGTTACGTAAATCTAATCTTGAGCCACTTTTGTGGACTGGGAAGACAGCGGCAACTTTCCATGTGTTTGGAAACTCGCCAGTCACAAGGGACAAGTTAAATATGTATGCTAAGATCGGAGTCAAAATTACAATGCTGCCTTTCAGCAAAAAAGGGGGAATTCCATCAGGACCAGTGCTATGAATGGGCCGCATACGTTGGGAGGCCGAAACAACATCAGCTTCTGTTACAGTAAACACGTCTACCGGGCTTGCGTCTATATCCGAAGCCACGTGAGAGACATCTACAGGCAAGTTTTGACTAACGATAGACTCAAAGAACTCGCCAAATTTAGAGCACAGGTCATTGGGATCTGTAACCAGCATTTGATCTTCTTGCAACGAGATGGAATAGTATGCGTCACGAAAATGAGGGCTGAGAAATTTCCAAAAGGCTTTGGGGTTCACATTAACTTCATTGGCGATCGTGTTAAAATGTCTACTCCTGTCGCGCTTTAGTAAGGCTTTTGCGCACGTCCTAATCGCTGAGAACTCCTCATAATCAACGGCCCGCCGATGCGCAAGGTAGCATTTGTGAGTTCGCTTTTTCTTACAAAGTGCAAGACGCAATTCTTTAGAAAACCACACTGGAAACGATCGATGAGATTTAGAACGACGAGGGATAGAAGCCGCCATAGCGCCAGTTACAATTTCGGTGTAGATAGTTACACAACGATTTAGGTCAGTGGACGAGTACAGCTCGGTCCAATTTGCAATCTGCAGAAAATTTACGAACATGTCATAATCTCCCCTAGTGTAACAATATTTTTACCTAGTGGGGCATGGTTTAAATTCAGGTACAACCAGATGGGAAGAGTGCAAAAGTTAGGGAAGGATGATAAACATCTTCTGGTGTACAGGAGAGTTCAGACCTTACAACGATACATTCGGGCACGTTAGAAAGGACAAGATCTACCATACCTCCAAATATGTTGGATATTTTGTTGACCTGGCACAGGTTACAATACAAACAGAATGAATTTATAACAACGAATTTAGACGCCACCGCTGGGGAGCAATCGGCGGAGTTTAGATTGCTCCAGTCTACCCGCGGGAGGTTGAAGTCACCACAAATATATATATATCTGTCCATTATACCTGACCAATTTTTCTTGAACTGCGTCAAATGGAAATCGAAATTCTTCGAGTGAGATGCCTGGGGGTATATAATAGACCCCCAAAAGAGTGTTTACGCGGTCGTTTCTCAAGGTCATTAGAGGGACAAGGTTGGCTCATGCAACTTTCTGCATGACGTCACTGGAGAGCAGAGCGTAGAATAGGCGTCCCAGGACATGTAATTTAGCCAACATCTAGCTTTTATTTTGTTACCCAGATGACAATGCGTGACATCACTGGAGTGCATTGCATGCAATTTCTTGCAGGGGAAGTGTTGCATGAGCCAACCTTGTCCCTCTAATGACCTTGGTCGTTTCTTACTTCAACCCATACACAACATGAGGATTCGAGGTCGGATCTTCGAGCTGAATGATAGTCATCAGGGATAGCGGTTAGAACACCACCACCCCATACATCACTATTATCGGAGATATGATCGGCATGATAAACGGTATAACCGGACGGAAAATAATCACGGGAATAACAAGAGGAATTTAACCACGTTCCAGTTAAACAATAGGTGTACAAAACAGGTGCACTCAGGACAAACTCCGCAATGTCTACGCTCTTGGTACGCAGCCCATGAACATTCTGATAATATATTGTTGTAGGCTCAAAGGCCATTAGAAGGCTGTGGTGCAGTCCCCTCCTGACTGGTTGACTTAGCAACAACATCCTTCCAAGATTCATAGTGTCCACGTTAGGTAGCTTCAATGATGCGCTCTGGAAACAAATTGCCGAAGAACATTTTGAATGTCACTCCATCATGCCAGCATTCAGAAGAGAGAAGCTTGCTGATCACCTTCTCATCCACACGCAGGTGAAAAGACGAGTACGACTCGTACTTAGTCTTGATCTTTTGGACGATACAATCAGTAACATCTTCGGCGCGAATTACGTCTGCAATCTCGTCTGCAGTTGTATCTGGGTGCAATCGGGACACAAATACTGTGTGGGATGGTACATATGTGCGTGGAGGAGGTAGATTAGCTGCAGCCTTAATAGTAATAGTGATAGTGATAGTGATAGTAATAGTAAAAATAATAATAATAATAATAATTTATTTGTTCTTGACAGTCGAAGACTTACAAGATCTGCTCGTCCAACTGCCAAATGACCACCAGGGGACGAGCAAGATGCATTACAAAGACACTATACAACTGCTCGAGAACTGACAGACGTAACTACAGCGAGTACATATTCTCTAACATATCCTAATGAAAAGCAATGCCCGCAACCTCTTATAAAATACTTATAAAAACATTAATAAAATTGAAAAATCGAATTTTAAATCATTAGTATAAAAATATGTATTTTTGGAACTGCGTTATTTACATCTTTACAATTTTGAACACCGCGTCACAAACAATTTGCTGAATTCCTTCTTGTACTCGTTCCGCGAGAGCATATTTACATCTATATTTGATGACAATCAATTAAAAATTAAACATATACGATTACTTGTATCTACATAAAAAGTATCCCGAGTACGTGTCATTCTACGAAACAAGAAAATTTAGTCTGCTCAACAGACACGGGGACGCAATTCTGCCATTTACCAAATCGTACACTAATAAAGCGTCCCTTAACATTAACGAATGGCGAACGGAAAGCAACTTCAACTCCGCCAAGAGAGATTCATAATTATACTTCCGGTGACTAAAATAACGTTTATAAATAGAAACCACAAAGCGTCTCTGTACACCTTCCATCTTATTAATCAAAAAAACAGAGCAAGCTGCCCAAACAGTTGATGCATAAAGAATACTACTTCTAACCAAAGCAACAATAAGTAAGCGCAACGGTTCCCAAGACCTAAATTCGTACATGAAACGGCGCAACAATCCCAGGATTCGGTTACATTCGCATACAATCTTTTCAATGTGTGGACGAAATGTCAAACCCCTATCAAACAATACACCCAAATCTCTCACAACATTCTTGCGCGGTATAACTTTACCAGCAATTTCAAAAGGGTAACAAAACCAGTCAACTTTTCTTGTGTAGGATATTACCACAGACTTTTCAGCGTTAACTTTCATTTTGTTCTGTTGAATCCATTCATTCACCATATCCGAAGCTTTTTGTATCGCCCGCTAGTAACAATTTCAAAACTTCCACAAGTGAAAAAGTAAGATCATTAATAAATATCTTAAAAAATAAAGGCCTCAAGACCGACCCCTGCGCAACACCAGTTTCCTGAACGTTAACTGCCGATATGACCGTTACAACCCACTCTACCTACACGATCCTTTAAAAACGACGCTAACCAAACGGCAAAATCTTCACTCACACCATAAAGTTTGCACTTATTAATAAACATGGTGTGAGCTAACATGTCAAATGCTTTCGCCAGATCTAATAAAATAACATCAAGCTGTCCTCTATCAAATAAGACAGGAGACACGCACTGCATTAATGTTAATAAATTCAACTTCACAGATCTTCCCTTTGTGAACCCAAACTGCATGTCGGAAACGAATGTACATGCCCACGGTTCCATCACATTATAAATACATCGTTCGAATAATTTTGAAGTGGAACATAGGTTTGAAACGGGTCTGTAATTTTCAAACTAACAATCTAGACCCACTCTTAAAAATTGGAGTAACAATCGCTTCCTTCCATGCAGTTGGAAAAACACCACATCCAAGTGAAAGATTAAAAATGTGACAGAGAGGAACAAGTAAAAAAGTGACACAACCTTTAATTAAAAACGGGGGAATTCCATCAATACCTGCTGATTTCTTAGGAAGCAGCCCTTTAGCAGCTAACATAACATCACTTGAAGATATTACAGGCAAACACAATTTATCACTCATATCATAACATGATGTATGCTGAACTAAATTTAAACCTGTTTCAATTAATTTATTAGATGTAACAGCACCAAACAATTCTACAAAATTACCTGTTATAATTTCTTTATCAGTTATGATCTCATTTAAAATTTTTAAAGCCACGTCAAAATGAGCTTCTCTATAACGGGACTTAGCAAATTTCCAAAACACCTTATTATCAGCTCTAACAGAGTTAGCGAGGCTCACAAAATATAAATCTCGATCTCTTTTCATCAATTTTTTAACAACACTCCTCGCCTCAGAAAACTTCTGGTAATCTTTCAAATGCCCCTTATGTTTAAAAAACTATGAAATTTACTTTTCCGACGCAGAGCTGATCTCAATTCAACAGAAAACCAAGCTGGAAAACGACCACGCCCAGAAGGTCTTCGATATGCCGTTCCATTGCTCCTTTCATAGCGTCAGTATAAAACTGAACGCAATAATCTACATCTTTCGAATCTAGCAAAGGATTCCAATTTACAGCTTGTAATTCCTTAACCAAACAGAAATAATCTCCACGGGCATAATCATAAACACGCCTAGCACTAAAATTATTATTTATATCTTGTAGGATAACTGCCTGCAAAATATTTAAACACAAAGCAGGATGATGAATTTCTTCCGGTACACATAATGCTCCAGGACGATATGTATTATAATCAAAAATATTTGAAAAAAAAAAATCAAATCCAATAAAACACCATTCGCATTGCAGATTTCGTTCACCTGCAGAAGCCTAAGCAAATTTATAAATTCACCCAAAACTTGGGCTTTAGCTGCAACAGCGTATGTGCATTCCGAACAATTCATTTCTTTCCATTGCACTTTTGGAAGGTTGAAATGTCCAACAACATATATATCACCATTATAAGATACCTGTTGAACATGTTCAAGCATTCTTTTAAAATCCTCAACTGGCATTCCTGGAAAAATATAATAAACACCCAGTAAAATATGCCCTTCATCCCACTTAATATCCACCTAAAGTGAACTAGCAGCATCAAAATCCAAATCGATGCGTCTTGTTACACTACACACATCTGGAATTCCAACTACAATTTCACCTCCCCGTACATCAATCCCACTCTCACATGTTCGGTCTTTACGTAAAACACGATAATTTGGAGGAAAATAGTCATCATTAAAGCATGATAAATTAAACCACGTTTCTGTCAAACACACAATAGGGAATTTTGATAATCCACTAAAAAATTTAACAGAAAATTGCGATTTTGTTCTCAGTCCAGGTGCATTTTGATAATAAATTTTAGATGCAAATTCAACCATTGCTTACGTGAGAACCATCCTCCTCCATGGTATTAACAATCTCTCTTGGCAGACCACGCTTTTCAAAATTGTCATCCCACTTAAAAAATCCCTGAAACACTGACTCTATAATTCGCACGTTCTGATAATAAATGTTATAAACAGAACTAAGCATAATTAATATGATTAACCCCCTCTAGGGTTTTAGAACCATTCCGTTGGAATATACTGGAAAATTCAGCCCCAACAATGCGCTCTGGGAAAAGTTTACCATAAAACACGCTAATACAAGCCCCACTAGGCCATAAATCCGGCGAAAGAAGTGATTCCATTTTTGCAGCAACAATTTGAACATGAAAAGAAGCATAAGAATCATATTTCGACTTAACACGGGATATAATATGGTCGAAAACACCAGCTTCTTTCTTCAACAGTTCTCTAACATCTGCAACAGATGTATCAGGACACACACGAGAAACAAAAATAGTTCTAGTAGGAACACCAGCACCAGGAACAACCTTTATATTCGAAGAGACTCTGCTGCCAGTAACAAATGACTTTGACTGTTTTGCAGGACGAACAGCCTTGGAAGACTCTTGCGGAACAGGAACACCAGCGAGATCCATAGACCCAATTTTCTTCCGTCCACGGCCACCTCTGGTTACGGTCACCCAATCCTCTCTTGGACTATCATTCTTTTCAACCAGATGAACAGAATCCGAGCCTGTTTGATTTAAAACAGGTTGTACAGACTGCGCAGAAACAACAGTAAAAGTGATGTTGTAACCACAGTAGCTGCTTTAGACATTACTGGAACAGAGGCGACAGCAGAGGAATAATTCAAACGATTCGCAGGTTCAGATACAGGAGGCAACAAGTTCTCATTAACTACTCCAAGCCAAGAAGGAGTCGTATCACTAGTGACCGTCAATTTCTTCGGGCATGTACTCCATACTGAGTTAAGTAAAACCAGCTCACTTTTTAACTTCAAATTATATTCTTTCAAAAGCTGAACGTCTCCGACCAGGACTGTAACCTTCTGCACAAGATCATTATTCAGATTTTCAAGGTGTTTTAATCTCTCTAAGGCCAAACAAAAAAAATAGTTTGGTTAGAGTAACATGAGGGAAAACAATTGGGTCGGTAGGTCGCGGCAACTTTTTGTTATATTATTTTTAATACTGCCACTCAAATGGAAATAGCATTCAAGAAGGCCCCAGTTATTCCCATGTAAGTATAAAACGATATTAAAAGATCGCCAGACTCTTAATTCACATGAAACTCGAAGTAATCAATAAAAGGTTTGTGTACCTTGAAATACAACACTAAATGCAACTTTCACCATAAATCAAGCATACAAAATTAAATGTGGAGACTAAAATCACACCAGTGTATTTATTCATGTATTATATTGAAATGAAAGCACAAATCTCTGCTCCTTTTTTTCTGGTGAATTAAACATGAATATTAAAATCAATGTCAGGGCTCTAAATATCAGGAAAAAATTGCATAGCAATAACTGCTACGCAAAATATAAATTGATTAGCAATAAGCAATAAATGTGTAGGATGAAATGATTGATTAATTTAATTCAGAGAAAAATGGATCAAAGTTTTATACAGTTAGCCTATAAAATGTGGGTATGTAGCATAAAGTTTTGGCCCATCATTTTATACTGTTTTATACATCATTTTCCATTTCTGAGTCAGAAGTAACAT
>JAVBJR010000995.1:0-29753 GCA_031546965.1 Dysgonomonas sp. | reverse complement strand
GTTTTCTTCTTTGTGGATAACTTCTTCGTCGGACAAAGCTGTTTTAGCAGCCGGATCCCAGTTAACCATACGAACTCCACGGTAGATCAAGCCTTTGCTATATAGGTCAACAAATACTTTGAATACACTTTCGGAACGTTTCTCATCCAATGTAAAACAAGTACGATCCCAGTCGCACGAAGCTCCTAGTTTGCGCAATTGTTGAAGAATGATTCCGCCATGTTCGTCAGTCCATTCCCATGCGTGTTTCAGGAACTCGTCACGAGTAAGGTCTCTTTTATTGATACCCTGTGAAGCCAATCGACCCACCACCTTTGCTTCTGTTGCAATAGAAGCATGGTCGGTACCCGGAACCCAACAAGCATTTTTACCCATCATACGTGCACGACGGACTAGTATATCCTGTATAGAATTGTTCAACATGTGCCCCATGTGAAGGACACCTGTGACATTGGGAGGGGGAATGACGACAGTGAACGGCTCGCGACTGTCGGGTTCCGAATGAAAAAGATTATTCTTCATCCAATACTCATACCACTTATCCTCTACTTCCGCAGGATTGTACTTACTTGCAATTTCCATAATTGACATCATTTTTTTAGAAGCTACAAAATTACGAAATAGTTTGAATAATCTGAATCTTATAAAATATTATTGTGAGACTGAATAAATGAAATAAATAACAGAAAAAGACTTTGTGCACTAGATAAAAAGTCATACTTTTGGCATCCAATACAAAGATCAAATACTAAAAAATTAATAACTTTTCGACAAAAATGGAACAATCTAAAATTGACATGTTTCTTGCATCAAATGGCAAGAAATTTAATCCTTTTCAAATTCAGCAAATAAACCAAATGTTGAGTCAAGTAGACGACAGTAAATTACAAATGATGCTATCTCTTGATTTTAAAGAACCTTCAACAATGCTTATTATCTCACTTCTTGCGGGAGGACTTGGAATTGATCGTTTTATGCTAGGAGAAACAGGGTTAGGTGTTGCTAAACTTTTAACAGTAGGGGGGTGTATGATTTGGACTGTTATTGACTGGTTTTCGATTCAAGATAGAACTAAGGAGTATAATTTCCAGCTACTTATGCAGGCTATTAGATAATAAATTTCCGAAATAAAAATAAAAAAACTCTCCAGTGAATACTTTTCTTGGGGAGTTTCTATCTATTTATACGATGAGAGATAATAGCATAACCCTATTTATGGTAAGCTACGGGAAGAGGTTTCCCTCCTACCGTATATCAGAAATGAAATCTGTTATGAATGAAATAACCGACAATCAATTTTCGATTATACAGTCTTTCGATTATAAAGATCCCAATATGATTTTCGTTGTCTCTTTTCTCTTTGGCAACTTAGGAATCGATCGTTTTTTGCTGGGAGACACCTTATTGGGAGTCCTAAAATTATTGACGTGTGGTGGATGTTTCATTTGGTATATTATCGATTGGTTTCTCATAATAGATCGGACAAAAGAAGTTAACTATCAAAAATTCATGCAATTTGTTCAAGATTCTTCGACCTGGAAAACGATCTAAAACAATAAAGGCATTACTCATACTGATTGGTGCATACACTCTACTTTTATTGATGGATTATTCTACCAACCATCAACATACAAATACCATTTGTCTTTTCAAAATAATAACCGGAATACCATGCTCCGGTTGTGGTATGGGACGGGCTACTCTTGCTTTGATCAGAGGCGATTTGTCAGGTTCATTTTCTTATAATATTTTAGGAATACCCTTTAATATCTGCATCGCAATTTCTATATTTTGGCTTATCGTTGATCTGGTGAAACGTAGAGATACTTTTTTTAAAACCATAAACCAACCGGTAAAATACTATTATTTAATACCCTTTTTTATTCTTACAGTAATTAGTTGGATCATAAATATAATAAGAGGGATATAGTCTTAAAATACAATCTACTGCCATTAACAAAGCTTTGCTTCCTGATCTTCTAAAACTCTCTTTATTTCATTAATTTTGTATGTGAGAAAAATCATTCACATAGATATGGATGCCTTCTATGCCTCTATCGAACAGAGGGATAACGAGGCGTATCGAGGTAAGCCACTCGCTGTTGGATATGCCGGAGACAGAGGTGTAGTTGCCGCTGCCAGTTACGAGGCACGTAAATATGGCGTGCGATCTGCCATGCCCTCTAAAACAGCCTTGAGGTTATGCCCGCACTTGATCTTTGTACCTGCTCACTTTGATGTGTATAAATATGTATCCAATCAGATTATGGATATTTTTCTCGAATACACCGATTTAGTCGAACCCCTCTCTTTGGATGAAGCTTTTTTGGATGTAACCGAGAATCACAAGAACATTCCCTATGCTACTCAAATAGCCAAAGAAATAAAAAGAAAGATTCTCGACGCAACCTCATTAAATGCTTCGGCAGGAGTTTCGTACAACAAATTTCTAGCTAAGATAGCATCAGACTACAAAAAACCGAATGGGCTATTTGTCATCAGACCCAAAGATGCAGAAGCTTTTGTGGAAAGTTTACCCATCGAACGTTTCTTTGGAGTAGGAAAAGTTACTGCCCAGAAGATGCATCAATTAGGGATAAAGGATGGTTTTGATTTGAAAGCAAAAAGCGAATCCGAGTTAGTCGCCAATTTTGGAAAAGCAGGTCATATGTATTATCAAAATGCAAGAGCCATAGACGACCGCAAAGTAGAACCCAACAGAGAACGGAAGTCCGTAGGAGCAGAAAATACATTCAGCAAAGACATCGAATCGCTCGAAGAACTAGCGATAGAGCTCGACGATATTGCCAAAGACGTTGTAGAAAGAATTAAAAGAAGTGGTTTTTTGGGTCGTACTA
Source organism: Dysgonomonas sp. (assembly GCA_031546965.1). Classification (GTDB taxonomy): domain Bacteria; phylum Bacteroidota; class Bacteroidia; order Bacteroidales; family Dysgonomonadaceae; genus Dysgonomonas_A. The sequence goes on along the minus strand of JAVBJR010000995.1, from coordinate 26,895 downwards.
TTACATTGAAAGCCAAATATGCCGATTTCAGAATCATAACCCGAAGCAAAACCCTACCGCTGATGGTTACCGATTACAATACCCTATATAGTGTTGGTTTCGAGTTGATGAAGGATATAGATCTGTCTGGCAAAGTGCGCCTCTTAGGCTTAAGCATAAAAAATACGGATAGCATCATTTGGCACGATGCTATACAACTTTCTCTTGACTTTGGGGATTGGGATGATCTTAACCTACAGAAAGAATAATACCATTCTCTTCTGCCATTTTGCGAATATTGAGTATTGCATAACGCATGCGTCCCAAGGCAGTATTGATGCTTATGCCTGTTTGCTCCGATATTTCTTTAAAGCTAAGTCCTTGGTAGTACCTCATTTCTAATACATCACGCTGACTGGGAGGCAAATAATGTATAAGCTTCTTTACGTCCTCTAAAATTTGACCATATATAATCTTGTCTTCAATAGTCTCGTCGCATAGATTTGCATTATTCAGTAAATCTACCTCAGTCTCACTATTAGATATCGTATTTTCGCTTCTTTCTTGTCTGAAATAATCTATCACCAAATTATGAGCTATACGCATTATCCACGCCCTAAACTTACCATTTTCGGTATACCGACCTTGTTTGATGGTTGTAATAGCCTTGATGAATGTTTCCTGGAAAACATCCTCCGCCATTTCTCTATTTCTTATGATAAAATATATGTAATTATACACGTTCTTTTGATGACGAAGTAAAAGTTCATCAAAAGCCTGATTATTACCAATCGAATAAGAAATCACCAACTCCTCGTCAGTCATATTCTTTAATACATCCATTACTATATATCTAAGTTGCTGTGAGTAATGATTCTTCGATAGGCTCGTAGTTTTGATTTATAATAAAGCACAAATTAATACTATTTATCTCGTATTTGCAAATTTTCCCTTGCAAAATTTAAGGGTATTCGTGTAAAGACCCTTTCTTTGTTCAATAATTAGGGAGCTAACCTATTAATATTCCACATATTATTAATACAAATATATTGAATCCGATCGTGTAATCTACTTTTGCGACCTTGCCAAAATTCGATAAGAGCAGGTCGTACCAGATAACCACCCCAATTGTTGGGTCTCTTGATTTCGATGTTGGCAAATTTCTGCTCAAAACCTACCACCAGGCTTTCCAAATACTCCCTGTTGGGTATAATCTCACTTTGAGGCGAAGACCATGCTCCGAGCTTACTTCCGATGGGGCGTTTTTCGAAATAAGAGTCCGATTCTTCAGATGACAGCCTTTCTATACTCCCTTCTATTCTTACTTGGCGTTCCAACTCATTCCACATAAATGTTAGGGCACAATTAGGGTTTTCAGCTATTTGCATCGCTTTCCTGCTATTGTAATTTGTAAAGAATACAAAGCCATCGTTTCTCACCTGTTTTAAGAGTACGATTCTGGACGAAGGTTTCATATCCAAGCCTACAGTTGCCAAATTCATGGCATTGGGCTCTAAAACCTGTGCCTCGATACTTTCTTTAAACCAACGCTCAAATTGGTGTATGGGGTTCGATAGAACATCTTTCGCATCTAAAGTTTCGAGGGTAAACTCTCTTCGTAAACCGGCTATATCAATCATATTATTCGTCTGTTAAGTTGATAGTACACTCTCGATGTAGGGGTAGGGGTTCTGCCCCGCCTGCAAAATAGAAATATATAATTGTGGGTAGGGCAGAGTCCAACCCCTACATTCGTAGATACAAACATACAAACAAAAAATCCCTCTTAAGTTCTTAAGAGGGATTTTTTGTTATCTTCTTGACCGAATTATTCAGCGTTCAAAGTAATACGTTTGAACTCAACAACTGTCAACTCTTTGTCTACAGATTGAAGGTATTGTTCGATATTTTGTTTTGGATTCTTAATGAATTCTTGTTGAAGAAGAGTAAATTCTTTGTAGAATTTAACCAAAGCACCTTCAGCAATTTTTTCAATAAGATTCTCAGGTTTACCTGCTTCAAGAGCTTTTTCTTTTGCAAGATTCAATTCTCTTTGTTTGATTTCTTCCGATACATGTTCAGCTTTCAAAGCTACCGGATTCATTGCTGCGATTTGCATAGCAACATCTCTTCCTACTTGAGCATCAACGTTTGCTTTGTTGAAACCTACAATTGTAGCCAATTTGTTTCCGGGATGCACATAAGCAACTACAGTTGGAGCAGTAATGGTTTCGTATGCACCTATCTCCATTTTCTCTCCGGTTATACCCATGCGGTCTACAACTACATCTGCGATCTTACGACCTCCGATTTCTAAATTATTTAGAGCATCCAAAGTTGCAGGTTTGTTTGCTAATGCTACCTCTAGGATAGAAGTAGTCATGCCAACAAATTCAGCATTGATTGCAACGAAATCAGTTTCGCATCTTACTGCAACAATTGCAGCAAAATCGTTATTAGTACCAGCAAGTACACATCCTTCCGAAGCATCACGATCTCCACGTTTTGCAGCAAAAGCTTGTCCTTTTTTACGGATTACTTCAATTGCTCTTTCGATATCTCCTTCTGCTTCAGTTAATGCACTTTTACAATCCATCATACCCGCACCTGTTCTTTTACGTAGGTTTTGGATATCAGCCATAGTAACTGCCATATCTTTATATTGTTTTTTGATTATTAATATTCTTAGGAAAGCAAAAGGTCAAGAGTGAGCCGAAAAGACTTATATCTCTCAGCGCGAACTCTCGACCTTTAGTATAATTATTATTCTTCGTCTTTAACGAATTTGCTTGTAACGGCAGCTTTCAAAGCATCGTCATCGTCTTTTGATGTACGTTCTTTTTTAGCTGTAGTTCTTCTGCGGTCTTTTTTCTCGCCATCTTCTTGTCCTTCGGCTGCATTGCTGTCTGCTTTCTCTACTTTTCTTTCTTCCAAACCTTCTTTGATAGAATCGCAAAGGTGAGAAAGAATTACTTCGATAGATTTAGAAGCATCATCATTTGCCGGAATAACGAAGTCGATATCAGATGGGTCAGAGTTTGTATCTACCATAGCAAATACAGGGATACCCAAACGTTGAGCTTCTTTAACTGCAATATTTTCTTTCAGTACATCTACGATGAACAAGGCTGCGGGCAAACGTGTAAGATCTTGGATAGAGCCTAAGTTCTTCTCCAATTTAGCACGCTGACGAGTTACTTGTAGTTTTTCTCTTTTAGAAAGAGTATCAAATGTACCGTCTTTAATCATTTTGTCGATAGTCGACATTTTTTTCACTGCTTTACGGATTGTTGGGAAGTTGGTCAACATACCACCTGGCCAACGCTCAATCACATAAGGCATATTTATAGATAGTGCTAAATTGGCAACAACATCTTTCGCTTGCTTTTTAGTAGCTACGAATAAGATTTTTTTGCCTGATCTAGCTATTTGTTTCATAGCAGCAGCAGCTTCATCTGCTTTTGCCATCGATTTGTAAAGGTCGATAATGTGAATGCCATTACGCTCCATGAAAATATAAGGAGCCATTGCCGGATTCCACTTTCTTTTTAAGTGTCCAAAGTGTACACCAGCTTCTAATAATTGGTCAAATTCTAATTTTGCCATTTTTGTTTTTTTAATGCGTTTACTTTCTTTTTCTGTAAATTGAATTGTCGGGTAGCTCTACTTACGAAGTCCCGTCAATTTAGATACTAAACGTAACTTTTGACCGATGTATCATCTACATCTATATTTCTATTCTCTCCTGCAAACTTATGCAACCAAAAGCAACTGTGTGAGGGAGAAAGCCATATCCAAATTAACGTTTCGAGAATTGAAATCTTTTTCTCGCTTTAGGTTGTCCCGGTTTTTTACGTTCAACAACACGAGGATCACGAGTCATAAAACCTTCGGCTCTTAGAGCAGGTTTATCATCGGCGTTGATCTTCACTAGAGCACGAGCAATACCTAGACGAGCAGCTTCTGCTTGACCTTTGTATCCACCACCATTCAAATTGATCTTAATGTCGTATTTTTCGACAACTCCTAATTTATTTAGAGGTTGGTTTACAACATATTGAAGAATTGTTGATGGAAAATAGTTTGCTAGTTCTCTTTTGTTGATAACAATTTTGCCAGTTCCTTCGCTTAGGTATACGCGAGCTACTGCAGCTTTGCGTCTTCCGATTGCATTTATTACTTCCATTGTTATTATTTAAGAGTGTTTATATCAATTACTTTTGGCTGTTGAGCTTCGTGTTTGTGCTCTGTACCAGCGTATACATAAAGATTTTTCAACAAAGCAGCACCTAATATATTTTTAGGTAACATACCTTTAACTACTTTATGCATCAAACGATCGGCACCCTTACCCATCAAAACTTGAGGAGTGGTAGCGCGCTGTCCGCCCGGATAACCTGTATATCTCAAATACACACGATCAGTCCATTTATTACCGGTAAGAATTACTTTATCAGCATTGATGATGATAACATTGTCTCCACAATCGACGTGCGGAGTGAAGCTGGGCTTGAACTTTCCTCTCAAAAGCAAAGCCACTTTTGAAGCCAAACGGCCTAAAGTTTGACCTGATGCATCAACAACAACCCATTCTTTTTTAGCGGTTGCTTTGTTTGCTGAAATGGTCTTATAACTTAAAGTATCCACTTTCTTTATTTTTTAATTTGGTTAATGACTTTTATTTGACAACATTGGTTTTACTTATTACTAAGGACACTCGTTAAGTAAACAACCAGCTATATATCAAATATTTATATTCACATTTATAATAATCGGCTCGCAAAGATACAGATTTCCTGCGAATTATCAAAAAAACTATGCAATTTTAGAGATATAAAATAAATAAGGGTTTGCATGGAGCAAACCCTTGTATTGGATCGAACTATATATAAGCCAATTATTGTGCTTTTGGATAATATAAAGATCCCACATTTCGCATCTCTGTCCATGTATATTTCAAGGGATCTTTAGAATCTTCCGTTCTCAATCTAAACCAAATAGGAACAATAACTTCTGCAGTTGCGGTAGAAGGGCTAAGAGTATTTCTCAAAGGTTGAAAATTTGCTACAATCGCCACAGTGGGAGTTTTGGCAATAGCTCCGGTAACAGCCGTTCCACTTTTTTTCAAAAAAACATCTACAATAACTGTATTTGCAGGTAAAGCTGTTCCGTCTTTTTGAGTTTGTTTTGTTGCATCGTAATAAAATTCAACAGTTAGCACCTCTCCGTCTTTTATCGAAGCAGTATAGTTAAGCAGCCATCTATCCAAATAAAGAGGAGCAGCAGGGAAAGATACACTCGGAGCAAAAGCTTTAAAGAATGCTGTATTTACTTGCTTTGTTGTATCTACGGTTTGAACCATTACATTTTTTTGTACATTAACAGGATAGGACTCACCCTCTGCCACCGAAGCATACTCTGCGGCAAATACATCTGTTCCACTTATCATACTACCGGTACTAATTTTATATGTAAGTGACATGGCATCTCCCTTATCATAAGCAGAAATACCATCCCAAGTTGTAGGATATATTCGATTAACCAATACATATTTCATCCCGGTAACCGCATCTTGATTTACTACTACAAATTCCTTTGATCCTTGAATCGTAGATTCATTATCACCTAAACACGAAGGTAAAATCATAGCCAACATAGCTATTACACATAGATATAAACTTGTCTTTTTCATAATTTAATATATTTAGTTGTTATTGTTTGCGATTATTCACCTCCGATAGCCCGGCTTAGAAGCCAAACTTCAACCCCAAGTTGAAATTGAACAGCCATTTGCGATCCGAGTATATTGTCTCGTACTCATTGTGAGCATCAAAGTAATAAGCCCCACCAAATGTTGTATAAAGGGACAATTTATTGTACAGTGGATAGGCAATACCCAATAGAGCGGTAGTCGAAAATTGGGGGTTACTTTGCGAGATATTACGCTGCGACGAGCGGTCGGTGTTAAGCAAATCATCGATACTACTCTCTGTGACCATTCTGCCATAAAAATCTTTTTGAATCATTCCTCCTAATGAGGTATAAAATTCGGCTTTTTCCCATTCTGCAAATTTATAATTTACCGACAGTGGGATGCCAAAATAATTAAAATACTGGCGATTATTTTGCTTATATTCGGAATCACCGGCTAATTTAACTTTGGCAGAAACATAGGTATAAACAAGTCCGCTCTCAATAGATATCCTGTTTGTTATTCTTTTATTGACAGCTACTCCAAAAGAAACAGGCTGATTGTGCTCTAACTTAAACTGCGGATTTTTTGCTGTATAAGTAATGGCAGAGTTCAGTTCGGCACTGGCATATCGGAGCGTATTAGTTACATCATTTGCTTTCGAAAGCCCGCTTCCTCCACCAAAACCTAGTCCCAAACCTTTAGAGCCAGAATTCTTTTTTTCTGATTTTTCGGGGGTACTGTTATCAGCAAGCATATCTTTTGATTTTTCGCCGGCTGCCTCAAAAGCTGCAATTTTGGCTTTCAGCTCACGTTCAAAATCCGGATCTTTTGGCTGAAAATCTTCTTGCTTATTTGCGTCGGCAACATATACATTGCGGGTATCGTTTCCTGTATTTTTTTCAGTTGTATTTGCAGTAACAACATCTCTCTCGGGAAGGGTATTATTGGGAAGTGTTTCGACAGGCAAAGCATTTTTGGTCTTAGCTATAAATTTCCCTCCGGTAGGAGATGATGCCTGTAAAGATAATGTTGGCTGAGCTTTTATCGGTTTTTCTGCAACGTCATCTTTTTGGTCTTCAAATTTAAGTTGAGCCAAAGAATGACTTTTTCTTGTAGAATTATTTTCCACTAATTGTGCCACCGATGTGTTTTTATTGCTTTGGGGTACAAAATACAATACTGCCAATATAATGGCTGCCGCCGCCGCAGACCAACTCAAAATCTTGTATATGGGTCTTTTGCCGGGAGTTGTTACAAGTGGCAAAACAGGCAGGTTGGCTTCGATCTTATTCCACAACAACGGAGGAAGATCAGCCTCAAAGCCTTGCAGCTTCGAAGAGAAAATATCCTTTATGTAATCTTTATCCGTTTTCATTGTTTTCTTAAATAATCTTTAACCTTTTCCTGTAATAACAATCGGGCTCTAATGTATTGCGATCGGGATGTTCCTTCGGCTATGCCAAGCGACTCGCTAATTTCTTTATGGGAATACTCCTCAATGGCATATAAGTTGAAGACCGATCGGTAACCGGGAGGTAATTCCTGTACCATTTTCATTAATTCCGATTCTGATATTCGAGCCATATCATCTTCCGAATTGTCTCTTATGTCATCAATATCCGACAGGTTTTCGATATCCTCCGAATATTGTTTCTTTGTTTTATCTTTCCTTATTGTTTCTAAAGCTAAATTTATAAAAATCCGCTTCATCCATCCTTCAAATGAACCTTTTCCTTCGTAAGAAGCAATATGGGTAAAAACCTTAATGAAGCCATCATGTAATAAATCTTGTGCCGATTCTGCATCCGACGAATAGCGAAGGCATATCCCGTACATCACACGCCCGTATCGCTGATAAACGATTTGCTGTGACCTACGATCTTGCTTCTTACACCCCTCTATTAGCGGCAAATCTTCCATTAGGATTTTTAGGTTCAATTATAAGATGAATGCAACTGCATTATGTTGCTTTCGATTGTTGTATTTTTATTAAATTAACGAAATTTTAGAGTTACAAGTTACGAGTTACAAGTTACAAGTTACGAGTTACGAGTGAACGAGATTTGTAACTCGTAACTCGTTTATAAAAATTCATCAGGCAAATTTACTAAATAAAGTCGTTTAGAGGCACGGGTTAAGGCTGTATATAACCAACGGTAAAAGTTTACGCCCAAATGCTCTTCGGTAATGTAGCCGATATCTAGAAAAATATTAGCCCACTCTCCACCTTGTGCTTTGTGACAAGTAACTGCATATCCATATTTTACCTGCACGGCATTATAAAAAGGGTCGATTTTCATTTTCTGCATTTTACCATTTTTGGTGGTGATATCGGCATAATCCTCCAATATATTATAAAACAATTCGGCATTTTTTTCTTGAGAAAGTCCTGTTGTTTCCGAACGTAAGGTATCCATAAGTATTTTTATTTCCAACTCTATATCGTAATCGGGATGCTTTACCAGAACATCACAAAAGCGAAAGCCATATACCTCTTGGGTTCGCCTTACCCTTAAAATTTCGAGTAATTCTCCATTAGCCAAAAAATCGATTTGTTCAATGTTTTCAGTCCAGAAATAATTGTTTTTGGAAATCATCAGCATATCGCCCGACGAAAGTTCTTCCTCTCGATATAGTATCCGGTTGCGTACTCCCTCGTTATATATATTAGCTCGTTTGTTGGAGCGAGATACAATCATGGTTTCTTCGATACCGTCTCGGTCATAAGCTGCCGATATCTCGTCAATCAACTCTTCACCAGAGACTTTGAGGATGTCATCAAACCCATCCAGTTTTAGCTTTGGAAACAGCTCGGTTGTGTTTTCCAACAGTGCATTACGTATATGCGTGGCATTGAAGAGTATCCCCGAATTTTCGGCTTGCCTCACAATCTGTGTCATGGTGGTAGTAGAAACATCCAGCCCAAACCCTTTTAATACATCTACTTGCAAGGCGGGGCTTGTTTCCTGCATCACGGGAGGCAACTGAGCCTCATCGCCAATAAGCAGCAATCGACAATTTTCGCCTCCATACACATAATGAATAAGATCGTCTAAAACCCGTCCCGATCCAAAACTGAAAGAGTCAAGTCCGTCATTACTGATCATTGAAGCCTCATCTACAATAAACATCGTGTCTTTGTGTAGGTTATCCGCAGGAACAAAGCCCGAAGCTTCGCCCGAAAAACGCTTTTGCCTGTATATTTTTTTGTGAATAGTAAATGCCGAATGATTGGCGTAACCCGAAAATACTTTTGCAGCACGTCCTGTGGGGGCAAGCAGAACAGTCTTTTGCTCAAAATCGGTCATGGTTTTCACTAATGCACCAATTAGGGAAGATTTGCCTGTTCCGGCATAACCTTTCAGTAAAAAAATACTGTCGGATGTTCGGGAAAATAAAAAATCAGTGATCAGATCTAAAGCTATCGCTTGCTCGGCAGTAGGCTCGAACTGAAAGTTATTTTTTATTTGGCTTAAGAAAAAACTATTTAGAGACATTTAAGTTTAAATTAATGACGTATTTAAACGCTAAGACGCTATGGCACGAAGTTTCTTTTTCTTGTAACTTGTAATTATTTACTAATTCTTTGTGGCTCTTCCTGTCTTTGTGTTTATATAAAATGGCAGTTATTCAGCCATAAAAATAGCACATAAAATTTCTTTTCTTTAAATTTGTAAACATTAAATAAGATATTATGTTTTTACCTAACAATATTGATCTCGGAAAATCGGAAAAATATATACTGACAATCCGTATAGCACCCAACGGTTTAGCGTTCTCCATACACGAACCTAGCATGGGGGGCGATTATTGTTATCGGGAAACATCTTTTTCGAGCGAATCCAATAGGCTTGGCAATATACAACGTATTATATTCGATTACAATTTCTTGACACAAGTGTTTAAGCAAACAAATGTAGTCTTTGTTTCTAAGGAATACGACATTGTGCCTCAGTATGTACTCGAAAAAAACAAAAAAGAGGCTTTATACAATTTTACTCATATAGAGCAGGTAGAACAAGTATTGATAAGTTCTCATACGATTCAAGATAACATCACTTTGTTTAATGCTGATAAAGAAATCTACAAATTTCTGATGCGCAGTTTATATAATCCTCGCTTTTTTCATCATTCCGAATTATTGATGAAATACATGGAGGGAAAGAACCGCATGACCGAAAAAAGACCTAAAATGTATCTCAATTTTCATAACGAGTTTTTAGATATATTCTGTTACGATGGCTTATCACACCTGCTTCATGCAATAACGTTTCAGCACGAAAATGGGCATAATTTGATTTATTTTATCCTCAATCTTTGGAACAAATGTAATTTTGACCAAAATCGAGATTATCTATATATCCTCGAAAATTTTGCCGATTCGGGCAATCAAGTAATTCCTCTTCTCCGCAATTACATCAAACAGATTGAGACTGTAGGAATACCCAGCGAAGTAGAGTTTATGGGAAGCGATTGCAGACAAACTCCTCTCGATCTATTAATATTAGCAACCCTATGAGAATTGTTAGCGGACGATACAAAGGTCGCAGGTTAGACCTTCCTAAGAACTTCAAAGCAAGACCTACAACCGATTTTGCCAAAGAAAACCTGTTTAATATACTAAGCAATTCTATCGATTGGGAAGACGTAAAAGCATTAGACCTTTTTGGTGGAACAGGCAGCATTAGCTTCGAACTTGTATCAAGAGGATGCCCACAGGTTACATGCGTCGAAAAATTTGCACCCAACTATTCTTTTATTGAAAAGACCAAAGACTTGCTGGATGCAAAGGAGTTACGCATTTTTAAAATGGATGTGTTTAAGTTCCTTGAAGTAACTAAAGATCAGTTCGATTTTATCTTTGCCGATCCCCCTTACGATTTACCTTTTCTAAAAGATGTGCCGAAAATTATTGCCGAAAAAAATCTGCTTAAAGCAGGAGGTACATTTATCTTAGAACACTCCAAATCGGATGATTTCTCGTCTTCACCACATTTCAAAGAGAAAAGAGTGTACGGCAGTGTCAATTTTTCGATTTTCGAGAAAGAAGAAAACGTTGAATGATTTCGATCTGTATTCCCATATACAATAACGATGTTACCCGTTTGGTTACAGACTTATACTTGCAATGCGAGGCATTAGATTCTCCGTATGAAATATTATTGATTGATGACGCTTCGGAGTTGTCTTTTCAAACAATCAACCGAAAGTTAGCCGAATTTGACAATGTGCATTACGAAGAATTATCCCTCAATATCAGTCGGTCAGCAATTCGTAATCTGTTTCCTCGAAAGGCATCGTATCCTTACCTTATTTTTATTGATAATGATGCGCTAGTTGGCTCTCCAGACTTTGTTTCGACATACGTGAGATTGCGATCGCCCGGAATAGTCTGCTACGGAGGGCGTGAGTATTCTCCCAACCATAATGCCGAGCATCATTTACATTGGCTATTTGGAACAGAGAGAGAGGCTATTTCAATAGAAAAACGCATGCTGCTGCCCGACAAATACTTTACTACATGCAATTTTATGATCGATAAACGGGTTTTGCTACTTCATCCATTCGATGAAGATATACAACAATATGGCTATGAGGATGTAGTATTTCAAACCGAAATAATAGAACAGGGATATCATATTATCCAAGTAGATAACCCACTGATTCATACAGGGCTAATATCGAATGCCGATTTTTTGGAAAGAACACGTATCTCTCTTAGAAATCTGCATACAATACAAAAAAACAAAGGGGTAGATATCGATTTAACCAAGACCGTAAAACTACTTCGAACTAAGAATTTACTTGATAGGTTTAAACTGACTTCCGTTGTTTCGAAACTATTCGGATGGATGGAAAACCGGCTCATTAAAAACCTTATGGGGAAGAAACCCAGTTTATTTATTTTAGATATCTATAAACTAAGTTATCTTTGCAATTGTTCTAATCGAAAAACTTTTACTTAATTCGAAAAAGAATGCTGATAGCGAAACAAAAGAAGACCGAAAATATTGCCGAATATCTGTTGTACATGTGGCAGGTAGAAGATATTATCAGAGCCCATAAGCTGGATATAGAACTGATTCAACAACATATCATAGACCAATTTGAACAGTCGGATGACGTAAAAAACAAGATAAGAGACTGGTACGAAGGATTAATAGAGATGATGAAGTTAGAAGGGATTACCGAAAACGGACACCTTCAAGTCAATAAGAATGTAATTGTTGATCTTACCGATCTTCACTTGAGATTGCTTAAATCGCCTCAAGAACCCGAGTACATTGCGAGTTATTACAAAACTCTCCCTTTTATTGTAGAGTTGAGGTCTAAATCGGAAGACAAAACCACTCCCGAGCTCGAAACTTGTTTTGCGGCTTTATATGGATTCTTATTATTGAGATTGCAACAAAAAGATATTTCGGGCGAAACCCAAGCAGCAATATCACAGATAAGTTCTTTTCTAAGGATGTTATCCAACAGATACCATTTAGAAAAAGAAGGAATATTAGATTTATAGTAGAGGCAAATTGCATTTGCCCGATCACCTCACCTCAACCCTCTCCTATCGAGAGGGGGGTAGCTCCTCCCCTTTGGGGAGGCTGGGTGGGGTTCTCGAAAACGAATAATAATAAAAACTAAATACGATGGCATTTTTTTCAGGAAATAAGCAAACCGATGATGAGGATCAAACAGCGAAAAACATATTTGTATTTCAATTGGTTCCCAAAAATGTATTGGTGACGGGTGCTAATGGTCAATTAGGAAGTGAACTTAGGCGTGCAACAGTTGATCATGAAGCAAACCTCAACTTTATCTTTACCGATGTTGCCGAATTGGATATTACCAATCTGCAAGTTGTAGATCAGTTTGTAAAAGATAATAATATCAAATACATCGTAAACTGTGCTGCCTATACTGCTGTAGACAAAGCCGAAGACGATATTGAACTGTGCTATAAAATAAACACAGAGGCTACCCGCAATTTGGGAATAGCTGCCACCAATAACGAAGCAAAAGTAATCCATACATCTACCGACTATGTATTTGATGGCACAGGCAACCGTCCTTACTTAGAAACAGATGCCGTAAACCCCAAATCGGTGTACGGAAAATCGAAACAAGAGGGCGAAGCCGCTTTGCTCCAAGCTTGTCCCGATTCTATTGTAATCCGCACAGCTTGGTTGTACTCTATTTACGGAAACAACTTTGTGAAAACAATGATAAAGCTGGGTACAGAAAGAGATGCTTTGAATGTAGTTGCAGATCAAACCGGAAGCCCTACTAATGCCGCCGATTTAGCAAGAGTAATTGTAAAGATTTTAGATCGTAGTGAATCACTCAATCACTTCGATGCAGGTATTTACCATTATACGAATGAGGGGGTGACTTCTTGGTACGATTTTACGGTTGCAATCCACAAATATGCAGGTATTACAACTTGTAAAGTAAGCCCTATTACTACCGACCAATATCCTACGAGAGCAAGCCGCCCTCAATATAGTGTGTTGGACAAAAATAAAATAAAAACTACTTTCGAATTAGCAATACCTCAATGGGAAGACAGTTTGAAAGTGTGTGTAGATGAGTTAAAACAAAATATGTAAAAAAAACGCCCACCTGACCGACCTCACCCCAGCCCTCTCCAAAGGAGAGGGAGTACAGAGAGGACGAGTCTTTTTGCTCCTCCCCTTTGGGGAGGTCGGGTGGGGCTAACATATCTTATGGATATAAATTTTACCCATATACTAAGTGTATTTGTTGTCTTATTTGCTCTGATTGATGTATTGGGGTCGGTTCCTGTTTTCCTTAATTTTCAACAAAAAGGGGAAGATGTCAACCCCAAGCAGGCAACTATATACTCGTTTGTCATAATGACGGCATTTCTCTTTTTGGGAGAGTTGATTCTCAAACTATTCCATGTAGATGTGTCTTCGTTTGCCATTGCCGGAGCATTGGTCATATTTATTATATCCGTTGAGATGATTTTCGGAGTAGAGGTTTTCAGAAATGATGCTCCTACGGGATCTACTACTCTTGTGCCTATTGTATTTCCCTTGATAGCAGGTCCGGGAACGTTTACGGCATTACTGTCTATGCGTGCCGAATTCAGCATTGCCAATATTATTATTGGGCTTTTATTGAATATGGTAATCGTATTTTTAGTTCTAAAGAACCTCAAATTTGTTAAACGCCTTCTAGGAATAGGAGGAGTTTATGTACTTCGCAAATTCTTCGGAATCATATTGATGGCTATTGCAGTGAAGTTATTTACTTCTAATTTGCATGTTTTATTGCAGTCGTTTTCTTAGTAAGAGTTCAAAAAAATCTCAACATTTATTCATGCTGAGATTTTTAATTATAATCTTATCCAACCTTTAGAGCTTGCCCAAGAACTGCTGATACTAGTAAAGCATCATCTGTTATCTATCAAAAGTGGAATGCAACATTTCCAATTACCTGTCTAAGCTTCATGGGTTCAACAGTACTCCATCCTTTCCAATACTCTTTATTGGCTAAATTATCTACTTTCAGCCCGAAACTGAAAACTCCTGTATTATAAAAAGCCGTAGCGTTTAATATCGTATAAGATGGAAGAATAAACTTCCCGGTAGGTTTACTATTGGTTATTGCATTTTCACTTGCATAGTTACCACCAAAGCCAAAACCAAGTCCTTTTAATGTTCCCTGTTGAATGGTGTAACTTATCCATCCGTTTACTAGGTCTTTTGGACCGGCACTTGTTGGTCTGCGTCCCTCGATCAATTCACTTGTTTTTTTATTTTCAGATTCATTGTGGCTATATCCGGCAATAAGGCTCAGTCCTGCAATAGGATTTACAGTAACGTCTAACTCAAATCCTCGACTAGAAATATCTCCATCTTGTATCGAAAATCTAGGTTCTTTGGGATCAGAGCGAACGACATTGCTTACATAAATATCATAATAACTAACTGTACCTACTAATTTTCCGTCAAATAAGGATGCTTTGAATCCTCCTTCTATCTGATTTGCGTGCTCGGGTTTAAATGTTTTTACCGGGTTATCAGGCGCAGGGGATGCCACATTCTTAAATCCATTCATATAGTTAGCAAAAACTGATAGTTTTTGAGGTATAATCTGATATACGGCTCCAAATTTAGGAGATAAAGCTTTTTGAGTATAATCGCCTGTTGTTTCGTCTTTATTTACACTGTAAGAGCCTTCATTGTCAAAGAAATCAAATCGAAGACTACCCATTAATAAAAGTTGGTCGGTAACATTTAATACATCAGAAAAATAGGCACTATACGTATTTGCATTTTTGAGTGTTTTTGTTGGATTTCCACCAGCCATTTTAGCATATACATTAGCCGCAGTTAAGTTTGTATAGTTTTTATCTGCTCCGGTACTGCTTACTTTATCAAATTTTATATAGTAGGTGCCTCCATTAGATTTGTTATTGAAATAGTCGACTCCAACAACCAAACGATTACGCATATTAGCTATTTTGAAATCTCCTATAAAATTTTGTTGGATATCCATTGTTGTTTCTCTGGAGTTGACATCTCCCACATAGCGGTTCAATGAATCATCCTTTACAGGCTCTTGAAACATTACATAAGAATATAAACCTTTCGACTCGCGGTTGCTGTAAGAAACAGATGTTTGAGATAACCACTTATCCGATATTTTGTATTCCATATTGCCATTTATCTTCACTGTAGGATTTTTTACTGTTATGTCGTTACTCGTAAAAGATCGCTTGTAGTTCATACCCAGTTGTTCAGGTGTTCTATATTCGAGTGGGCGGGTTCTGTTCAAAAAGACCATCAAAGTATTGGTACTCTCCGACGTGTAGAACTCGGTATTCACGGTAAATGATAATCTGTCGTTTACCTTGTAAGATACGGATGGTGCAAAAAATAAAGATTTGCGGAATCCGGCATCTTGAAAACTATTTTCGTACTGATAGGCAGTATTTGTTCTCAATAACAATTTTTTTTGTTTATCTAAGGGTGTATTAATATCGGCAGCTATACGATTCAATCCATAACTACCCATTGTATAGGATATATCTCCGGCAAAGGTCTCAAATGGTTTTTTAGTCACGATATTGATCAGCCCACCGTAAGATACAAGGCTACTGCCAAATAATGTTCCCGAAGGTCCTTTAATGACTTCTATCTGTTCTACGTTAGCCGGATCTAAACCTCCATTTGTTTGCCCGCCTAAGCCATTTACCATTGAGGGTTGTGTTGCGAAACCTCTTAGCGAGAAATATGCCGCACCATCACCTGCACGTCCGGTAGAAGACCAGAGCTTATCTATTCCGGGGCTATTCTTAAGAGCATCATCAAAATTTACGATGATTTGTTCTTTCATCAGGTCTTTTCCGATTACAGAATATACCTGCGGATTTTCTAGATTCTTCAAAGGTAGTTTGGCAATATACTCAGATTCTTTATTGGAAAATTTATTTATGCCTGTTTCAACAACTACTTCGGTTAGTTCATGAGCTTTTTCGGATAGTATGATATCGAACGTATTTTCTGCCTTTTTCAGATTTACCTCCGACTTATAGAGTTTATGGTATAATGATGATGCCACCAAAGTATATTGCCCTACCGGAGCAGTAAACCTAAATTTACCATCTTTATCACTTAAAGCACCATAATGTGTACCTTCGATTGATACAGAGACATTTTCTAACGGTACTTTATTTTGAGATACAACCATTCCGGAAACTATTGAACGGGCATCGTCTTGAGCTAATGTAGATATGCTGATTATCAGAAATATACCAATAATCCAAAATTGAAAGATTTTCATAATTAATTATATATGTTAATTTGTATAAAAAATAATGCAAACCTACAATAATGGTTCATGTCATACAATCGCAATATATGATTATATATATACGACTTAATACCCACTTATAATGATAGCAGGATTGATGAAAAATACGATATAGGAGAATTGGAGGATATATAAGTGTCGCTAATCGATAAAATATGGATATATCAAACAAGTTGACCGGTATACAAATATTGTCTACCGGTCAACTCGTTAATATTAAAAAGGTCTGATACCTTAAATATCCTGTTCGGTTTCTTTAGCGATATAAATAGGACGTTTTTTTGTTTCCAAGTATGTTTTAGATAGATATTGTCCTAATATACCTAAGCATAACAACTGAATACCTCCAATGAAAAATATGGCACAAGCCAAAGACGGATAACCGGCAACGGGATCGCCCCAAATCAATGTCTTAGTCACAATGATACAAATCCAAACAAGGGAGATAAGGAAAAACACAAATCCAAAGATTGAAGCGATAGCCAATGGTCTGGTAGAGAATGCAACAATACCTTCGAGTGAGTAGAAAAATAGTCCCCAAAAAGACCATTTTGTTTCTCCGGCAACACGTTCTATGTTTTCGTAAGCAATCCATTTTGTATTGAATCCTACCCATCCGAATATGCCTTTCGAGAAGCGGTTGTATTCGCCCAATTTTAAGATTGAATCTACCATTTGGCGAGTCATCAATCTAAAATCTCTAGCACCATCTACAATCTCGGTATCTGATATTTTATTGATAAGTTGATAGAATTTCTTTGCGAAGAACGAACGGATAACAGGTTCACCCTTACGGTCTTCACGGCGAGTTGCTACACAATCGTACTCTTTCTCCTGAAGAGTTTGGTACATTTCCAAAAGTAAATGCGGAGGATCTTGAAGGTCGGCATCCAACATGGCTACATAGTTGCCTGTTGCTGCTTCTAATCCGGCATATATGGCAGCTTCTTTCCCAAAATTGCGAGAGAACGAAACATATCGCACTCTATCGTCTTTCTTCCTAAGAGCTTTGATAACCTCCAATGTTTTATCCTTTGAGCCGTCATTCACAAAAATGAACTCAAAATCTTGTTCGGGCATCAGTTGAGCTACTTTAATGAGTTCTTCATACAAATACGGAAGAGCTTGTTCTTCGTTGTAGCAGGGTACAATTGCTGATATTTTATCCATTATTAAACCTTGTTTTTTAATAGGATTAGGTAATTGAAAAGATTAAGTAAAAATACGAGACGATATTTAATCATCCATAAAATTAAAGTTCCTTTCCCTCCCATTTTTTCTTTCTGTATATCTTTAATAGACAATTTAGTATACGTATTGTTTACTATTGCCCCTATATTTTCATATCGTTGCCAAAAACTATTGTTGTTATTGGTAAAGTATTCATTATTAATAGAGGTTATTGCCCTTAGAACATAATCGTTTTTGATACGTTGGTCTGCTTCTTTAACAAATGTATCAGTTTTAGTTTTGCTGTATTCTTGCTTTAAATCATCCAAAAATATCAGTTCCTGTTGCCAACGGATAGGATCATATCTGTTGGACAACGATTCGTCATTTACCTGATAGTGATAAAGAACATTGTCTATAAAGAACATCTTATTGGCATGAAGCATAGATGTGATAGTAAACAATCGGTCTTCGCATCTTCTAAGGTCTTCGTTGAAACGGATATGATTCTTTTTGATAATTTCTCTCTTGTATAGATGAATCCAAAGCACGCCAAGTATAAACATACCTCCGAATTTTTCCGATCCAATCATGGGAAGTACCACCTCCTGCTCAAACCGTTCACCCGAATATTCACCTTTGAAAGGCAACCAATTTAAAACTTCACCTTTTCTGCTGGCATTGAATCTTAATATATCGACATTATTATTCAGATAGGGAATAAGCGTCTCGTATGTATTCAGTTCTATATAATCGTCGGGGTCAACAAAGCTTATATAATCTCCTGTTGCTTTATCTAATCCTGCATTTCGGGCAGACGATACCCCACCGTTGATTTTGTGGATTACTTTTATTCGATGGTCTTTTTGAGCATAAGCATCACAAATATCCCCCGAAGAATCTGTTGATCCGTCATTTATAAGAATAATTTCTAAAGAGGCATAAGTTTGGCTCACAACAGAATCCAAACAACGTCCTAGAAATTGTTGCATGTTATAGATGGGGATTATTATAGAGATGCGAGGGCTCATATTAGCTGTATAATTTTTTATAAATAGCTTCTGCAATAAAGAAATCTTCCTCCCAATCGATGTCGAAAGAATCTATATCGTTATTCTCAAACAAGAATGGTTTTTTTCCGATTCTGTCTTGAAGATTTTTGTAAACATCTATATCTGCTAGAAATATTCCACTATTGATCTCGTAAAGAGGTTCTATGGTTTGAGTTCGTGGCCATTTTTCTTTATTTCGGTCATAATTTACAGCACCCTCTTTGTTCCATATAAAAGTGCGGAGAGCAGTAACCGACATTAATGAATCGTTTTTGCCTTTTGTCAAAGCATCTTTATAGGCATTGATTGCTTCTTCGTATATTTTGCCATCAATAAAAGGGGAGGTTACATGAGTCCAAAGAACAGCACCTTCGGTAATGATTGTGGGTACATATTTTACTAAATCATCAGTAGATGTGCTTGATGTTGCGAGATGCTCGGGTCGTCTGTCTATTTTTATTTTATCACTTGAAACTGCCTGTGCCAATTGAATAACCTCTTCGTCGTTTGTCGACAAAACGATTGTATCAATAGCATTACAAGCAATCAGTTGTTGCAATTTAATTTTCAAGAGTCCGCCTTCGATACCTGCAAAAGCACGGGTGTTTTTATGTGGAACTCTTTCGCTGCCTGCTCTGCATGGCAAAAAAACTGATATTTTCATTTGGTAACTATAATTATTTATTCTCCTTTTTTGCTGTAGGGGTAGGGCATAACCCAGCCCCCCTACGAGGGGCTATATTAATAATCGGTATACTGACAAATTCTTCACCCCTTGATATTTAGTAGCCGTTATGGTGGCTACCTCTATATCGGATCTTTTGCTAACTATTTGCGAAAGGAGATATTCGTTTTCGGAAGTCAGTATTCTTTCATTTTCGTTTATCAAACCGTCATATCCGTCATAACCTGTGATATAAATAGTCTTTACAGAAAGTTCTATCGCAGTTTGCAATGCTAAAGCCGTATGAGAATCTTGATAGAGCGAAGTGAATGTTACCTCTTCCAATTCAAAACTTTTATCGATCAACTGTTGTGGTATATACGTTCCCATCTTACGAGGATAAGAAGGCAAAACACACGAGATTTTATTCAAGTCGAAATTAGCGAATACCTTTTCCAAGCGGTGTCCTTCGTTTCCAACTAAGCAGAAAAACTGAGGAATATCTATATCGTTATAATAGCCTGCATTTTTACTGCTGGCATGAATAATGCAAATCTTTTTGTCGGCTTGCTTTTGGATGAATTGTCTTATGGCAACAGCACAAGTGGCTGCGCTTGAACCTCCTCCTACAATAAGAGCCATATCGAATTGCGAATTATTGGCATTGAAAATAGGCAGTTTCAGATTATCCCCTTTTTTATCCTTCATATTATGCAAAGCTTGCAAAATACTGTTGATAGAGTAAAATCGGCGAGTTACCCAATCCATCACATCTTTTTGAGGAAGCGAATTAAAGCCCGATACCATATAAGGAAGGTTAGTTCCCCAACCGTATTTTTCTTTCAAACGTTCAAAGTCGGCAACCGTAGTGCTTAAACTGTTGAAATCTAAAGGCACTCCTTCTTTTGAGGATAGATAGGATAAAAGTAATTCGGTTTTCATATTACCGGCACCTCTACCCATTCCGGTGATGGTAGTATCAATAATTTCGCAACCAGCTTTTATGGCGGCGAGAGTATTGGCGAAAGCCAATTCGGTATTGTTATGTCCGTGAAAACCTATTTTACATTGGAGTACCGTTCTCAAATGTCGGGTAATAGTTTCTACTTCTTCGGGAAATATCCCTCCGAAAGAATCAACCATTGCAAAAGAATCGACCTTGCCATTCAGATTGGCTACCTCCGTCATGAAATCGGGATATTCCGTCATCCATTTAGAGGCATACATCACATTAAAACCCATCTCGAAACCCATCTCTTTGATGAGTGCTGCGGTTTCTCCGGCACGTTTTATATTGGCAGGGTCAACAGCCATCCGCACAACATCTATTATGCCTTTGCAGGACGATAACAGTTTGGGAAGATCTTCTGTTTTTACCTCTTTTTCGTTCAACATAATACCTATCTTTTTGGTAGGCATGTGCTGACGTGCATATTTCAATATATAATCGGGGCAATAATTATACTCCCCTTTGTATCCGTCTTGTACCAACGACCTGTAACCTATCTCGATGTACGAAACAGGCAGTTTTTCCATTGCCTGAAAATAATTGAGGGTCAGGTTTTCATTAAAATCCCAATTGGTATAATATCCCCCGTCTCTTAGAGTGCAATCGACTATATCTATCATAATAAGTGAACTAAAATAGTTATTAATACATTTGATAAGTATAATCTACTATAGTTATTATACCTGTCAAAGCAATAAAAAGGTCTAAGACCTAGGATTAAATACGTACTTAATAATATCTTTCATTTCCTGTCTGACCTCGGCTTCGGGTTTTTCACTAAACTCTTGCAGTTTACTTTCAAATTCCGATAGGTTTACAAATTTGTCGTCCATACCAATAAACTCTTCGTTTTCCGATTCAGACCATCGTAACGAGATCTTACCCAATGCCAACGACTCATAATAAGCGGTTGTATTCACGGCAATAGTAAAGTTTACCATGTCTGATCTCAAAACCTCCTGCACTGAATGTTCCCTTCCGAGAAAAATCATATTGTCGGAAATGCTGGCAAATGATTTATGTTCCACATCCATCAAAAAAGGATGCTTCTTTATATAGAACAATATTCTGTTGTTATGTTTCTTGTTAAACTCATTTAATAACGAAAGCAGTTTGTCATTTGATGGTATATAAATGGCTCTCCCCAATAATACCAAGCATTTGGTAAAAGATTGATCTACATGCCCAATCGTTAAATCTTTATATTTGGGGTTTCCCATTAATAACAATCTCGATGGATCTATCCCTTTTGAGGTGAGATAATCAACGGTCGATTGTCCCCAACACAAAAGCTTATCAGCTATCATATTGTCGAAGTTGATATAATCGAAAGGTATAATCAGCTTAAAATCGCAGAAAATACCGTGTTGCATAGAGATTGTTTCTATCCCTCTGTTTTTAAAGTAAAGGGTAAGCAAACTTTCTTCTTTGTAAGCAGCATTAAAACAGATGTATCTTTTGATATTTTCGGGACATTGCGCCTTATCGAGTACGTTTATTTGATTAAACAGTTTAGTAATCAACCCGATCAAAAACAGTTTAGTTATAAAAGACTCATTAGTAGATCGGCTGAAAATAAGCTTAGTTGCCTTAGCCAAATGTTTGAAGTAAGAAAAACTAAGGAATGAAACTTTCTTATTAGGCAAGCCCGAAAGTTTAACTATTGAAGAATCGGGATAAATGTCTTTTACCGAATTTGCCAAATCTTTGTAATCATCTCTATCTATAAGAAACGATATGACCGAAGATGCTTTAGTATCAAGAACTTTGCTTAAGTCTGTAATCTGTGTTCCGATATAAAACTCTTTGAATACATCCCTTGCCGAAAGGGCATCGTCACTAAACAAGAATGTGAAATAACCCGGCAACAAATGTTGTATATTATACCCTTTGTAGGTGTAATTTAACTTTTCGAGTAACGATTTGTACCGATTATAATACCTTTTATCCATGCAAATAGTGAATCTTTTATTACAGTAAACTGTTATTGAATAACAAAGTTAATCAATTCGCACTATACTATGATATATCTTGAATAATTTTAGTAATCAATCAACTATTTAAGATTATAGCCTGCTCCTGTCGTAGGGGCGAATTGCATTCGCCCGTTTCCTAGATATTTTTTGTTTGTCGGGCGAATGCAATTCGCCCCTACGTGCGTGCGATTGAAAATAAAGGCAATTTAAAATGTAATATTTACATTATTATCAGCCGGATAAAAATCCAGTTCTATTCTATCGGTCGGAACAGGTGCAGATGGATCGAGATCTGTGGCTAATTGTTTTATCGTTTTTTTTAACTCATCGTCTACGACTTCGTCTCCGGCAAGGTGCATCACAAATATTTTGCCAACCATATCTGAAAGTAAAGACAATGTTTTATCGGGCAACTGCATACCCATAGACTTTATTTTTTCGATAGCTAAACCTTGACCTCGTTCAAACATGACATTTTTGTTCTCTATTGCCAAATTGGGATTGTTGAGGGTTGAGGTTACATTTTTGGTCGAAATTTTCATTCCTTTTTCACTCAATTCTACAAACCGGTAGGGAAATGGATAGGCACAAAGCGATCCTGTTTCTATATCATAAATATTATTACCGGCAGGCGATCTGAACTCGGTAATATCATTAGCATGAAAATGTCCTGTAAAAATGGCTTTCATACCTCCGTCGGCAAAAAGAGGAGCCAACCGTTGCCAATCGTTTATGATATAATCCTTGAAAAAAGTAGCTTGCATCATAATATGTTCTACCAATCCGTGGTGCATCATACCCATTACTTGAATATTTTTTTGCTTGGCTTCATTCATTATATCGATAATCCACCGCTCGGTAGCAGGAGAAATTTGTCCCGAAGAAATGGTCGATGTAGTATATTCTTTATATCGGCAGTCATCAATAGCCAGTAACCATGTATTATCATCTAATTGAGCTATATAACTTAATGATGCAGTGTCTCGTTTCAGAGCCGCATTATAACCGCACTCTTTATAGATATCGACAAATTCTGACGGACTGACATTTTCCACGGGGTATGTTTTATCGCCTTCGTACTTCACCGGATGGGGTATATTTATATCATGATTACCTGGAATTACAAATACTTTTATCCCTTTATCGAGTAGGGGTTGCAGTTTCTTTACAAAATCGAGATGGCTTTGTTTTTCACCGTCTTTAGTCATATCTCCGGCAATAAGCAGCACATTTATGTCACTTTTAAGATATTCAGACAATACCTGATCCAGTACTTGAGGTACAGCAGTTATGTCTTTGCCGCTAACGTTCTCTATGCTTTTTATGGCAGAACCATTATCCATCAGTTGTTCCGACAGGTAATGAGCGTCACCGATTACTCCTATTTTTACATTTTCGTTTTTTTTTGCACACGATGTAAAACTCAAACCGAAAAAGAGCATTACAGATAGTATTGTTGTATTGAATTTCATTCTTTTCTTTAAAATAACCTTAATAAGTGATGTATGTATTTTGGAGCATCTCATAAGTCCGTTGCTTAGTCTTCTCATAAATCAAGTATCCGCAGATACCCAATACGATGGATAAGATCAGCATGTATGCTCCTCTTTCAATTAGTTTTCTATTATGTTGATATATGCCAAAAATGAGGACTATAACCCCTATTATAGAGAGCGCGATTAGAATATATCGACCTATAAACATTATGTCTGAAAACTGTTCGGATACCATAATTAATAAAATTTCAATGTTTTACTTTTGCAAAAGTACGAAAAGAGATATAATATATAACGCAAAAACTACAAATAAGGTTTGTAGGAATGTTTAAGAATTAGATTATCTTCGGTTTAGTGCTCAAAAGCTTTAGTCTTCGCATTAATTATTCTATTTTTGTAAAACAAAATAAAAAATCATCTGTATTTAGTAATGAAAAGATTTTTTAGGTACCAATATCTGTTGACAGTTTTGCTTGTAGGGTTTATTCTGTCTTCGTGTGGAAGCAAGAAACCTCAAGCCGGTCATATAGGTCTACAATATCCCAAAAGAGAATTTAGAGGTGCATGGATTCAAACGGCTTGGCAAGGGCAGTACAAGACAATGAATAGTACTGAAATGAAAGCGTATTTCGCAAATATGCTCAATCAGTTTCAATCAGCCGGAATTAATGCAGTCATTTTTCAGGTTCGCCCTCAAGCAGATGCGTTTTACTATTCGGAATTAGAGCCTTGGAGTAGCTTCTTGACAGGTACGCAAGGCAAACCAATGGCTGACGGATTTGATCCGCTAACTTATTTGATCGAAGAATGCCACAAACGGAATATGGAACTACATGCTTGGTTGAACCCTTATCGTGTATCGCTTTCCGAAAATCAAGAATTAGCCAGTAGCCATATATATTACCAATATCCCGAACGTTTTGTAAAATACGGAACTCAGATTTTTTTCGATCCGGGTATTCCTGCTAACCGAGATTTTATTTGTCAGGTGGTGAAGGATATTGTAAAACGGTATAATGTGGATGCTATCCATATGGACGATTATTTTTATCCGTATCCTATCGCCGGAAAACCATTTCCTGATGACATTAGTTTTACGACTTATGGTGCAGTACAAGGGTACGATCAGGCACATCGTGACGATTGGCGTCGCAACAATGTAAATTCGTTGATTAAAGAGATCAAAGAAACCATTATGACAACCAAACCTTGGGTACGATTTGGAATCAGCCCCTTTGGAATTTATCGAAATAAAAGAAGTACTCCCGACGAAACAGGCAGTAATACAAACGGATTACAAAACTACGATGATTTGTATGCTGATGTAAAGCTATGGGTAAAAAACGGCTGGATAGATTACAATATGCCTCAAATCTATTGGGAGATAGGACACAAGGCTGCCGATTATTCAACCCTTGTCGAATGGTGGGCAAACAATAATTTTGAACAGCCTTTATATATTGGTCAGGATATAAAAAGAACGATGGATGCGGTGATGCCTTCGGGTGATAATCAGTTGGCAGAAAAAATGAGACTATCAAGAAGTTATAAAACCGTAAGTGGCAATAGCTTTTGGTATGGTCAGAACTTGATGGAAAATTACAGGGGTATTACCGATAATTTGATGTCTAACTATCAAAAATACCCATCTATTATTCCTGCCTATACTCACATGAGTAAGAAGAAGCCTAAGAAAGCAAAAAACGTACAAGAGACATATACTCAATCTTCTCATTTTTTGGTGTGGGAGAGAGATGGAGAGAAGGGAGATCCTTTGGCTGCTACTTACTTTGTCGTATATAGATTTATTCAAGGACAAAAAGAAGATATGGAGGATGCCCGTAATATTGTAGGCATCACCCGTGATACAAAATACACTCTTCCTTACGAAGGGGGAAAGACGAAATACAAATATGTGGTGACAGCGGTAGATGCTTTTCACAACGAATCGAAAGGAGTTAGTAAGAAATTATCGTTGTAAACACCTCACCCCAACCCTGCTCCTATAGAGAGGGAGCTTTTCTTCCCTTTGGGAAGATAGGGTTTTCCTATCAGGTGTAAACTACCCCCTCTCTATAGGAGAGGGTTGGGGTGAGGTGCAAAAAGAA
Organism: Dysgonomonas sp.; assembly: GCA_031546965.1. GTDB lineage: Bacteria > Bacteroidota > Bacteroidia > Bacteroidales > Dysgonomonadaceae > Dysgonomonas_A. The sequence goes on along the minus strand of JAVBJR010000995.1, from coordinate 904 downwards.
GTTATTTAAAATTGAAATAGAATTAGATGAGTAGGAATACTTTTGAAATGGTTGCTAAAACAATGTCAGGACTCGAAGAGGTGTTGGCAGAGGAATTAACCGCTTTAGGTGCTGATAATCTTCAGATCGGGCGGCGAATGGTTTCGTTTACAGGCGACCAGATGTTGATGTACAAAGCAAATATACATTGTCGTACAGCTTTGCGGATATTAAAACCTTTGTTCAAATTCAAAGCGAAGGATGCCGATGAAGTGTACGAAGAAATAAAGAAATTTAAATGGGATGATTATATGTCCGAGAAAAACACCTTCGTTATAGATGAAGTGGTTTATTCGTCGCTCTTTACCCATTCTAAATTTGTGGCTTATCGCTCTAAGGATGCAATAGCCGATTATTTTCTGGCAAAAACGGGCAAACGCCCCTCGGTGAGTATTACCAATCCCGATATATTTGTTAATGTGCATATTTCGGAAAACCAATGTACTGTTTCTTTGGATAGTTCGGGCGAATCGTTGCACAAAAGAGGATACCGTGTGGCTCAAACCGAAGCTCCATTGAATGAGGTATTGGCTGCCGGAATGATTCTTAAAACAGGTTGGAGAGGCGAATGTGATTTTGTTGATCCCATGTGTGGATCGGGAACTTTGCTTATAGAAGCAGCCATGATTGCGATGAATATTCCTCCGGGTATATATCGTCCCGGATTTGCTTTCGAAAAGTGGCCCGATTTTAATCAAGATCTTTTCGATACAGTTTATCAAGATGATAGCAACGAGCGAGAGTTTAAGTATAAAATATACGGTTCGGATATCTTGAAAAGTGCTATTGATATTTCGACCGAGAATGTCAAAAGTGCCGGTGTTGCCAAGTATGTGGAGCTTAAAGCTATGCCTTTTCAGCAATA
>JAVBJR010001218.1:0-14228 GCA_031546965.1 Dysgonomonas sp. | reverse complement strand
GAATTGGGACTATGTTTATACAAATCATTTAACACAGATTCCTCTTCAATGGTTATGGCTATATATCTCATAAATACAAAAATACGAATAATATCGATCTTATGTAAGAAAATACGACATTATTTATTTCTCATTACTTATTTTAATTTTTAGGAAAATAATAATTCCTATTTTCTGTGTGATATTTTGTTTTTCTTGTGAAAAAGAAGATGCCGAAATTGATTCAAATAATAGTAACGTTGAAAATTTAGATTTTGAGGTCGTAAAAATTTCCGCATCTCAACTTCGATCGGCAGGAAATGAAGATGCGGAAAATGACGAATATGCATTAAAATTTAGAAATGAAGATTCATATAATAAGTTAATGTCACAACTAGAGTTAATGACAGAAGACGAACGCCTAAATTGGAATAAAAAACTAACTAACTTCAATTCAATGGCACAAGAGTATGAAAAAGCAATGGAAGAAGCCGAGAGCTATTGTGATCGAGCTGGAGGATATGAAGAATTTAAAGAAAAATACAATAATCTCTATTTCCCAGAAGAAGGTAATGATTTTGCTGCTTATATACCCTTTGAGAATGAATTACTCTCTTTTTGTGCTAATGAGAATGGACATTTAGTTGTAGGGGAAGAAATTAAAAATTTAGAAACGATCAACAATTACGATCAATTGGTAAAATCAGGTCGGGGAATGGTTGATAAAGAACCAACGGAATATGAAGAAAGCAAGTCTTTGCGAACTTCTGTATTAAAAAGTGCAACAAGTGGAATGCCCACTATGGATGAATTGAAAAAGAGAAGTAGGATAGACGCAGTTTTCTTGACTCCAGGTACTTGGTGGTTTGATAAACTCGTTATTGGAAATGAGCGTTGGCAACATAGTACAGGTTGGAGAACTTATGGAGATCGAAAGATTAAACTTGATTTTAGAAGGGAGACTAGAACTAATTATTGGCTTGCAGCTCTTCCCGGAGGACTAAGACTCGAATGGCATTTTGAGGTGAGTTTTCGTAAAAAGGGCTTCCTCGGTAAATGGTATAATTATAGTAGTAGAACTCAAACATCAGTAAATATTCAATATTTTAATGAAAGTGGAGATGGAATTAGTTCCGGAGAAAAGATGTATTTGTCTGAATCTGGAACGTCTTCTCATGATATGTGGAAAGAATGTACTGTATTTCGGTATATTCAACCTCAATCAGAGAGTTGGGCGAATGTGTATAAATATGATTCAAAAAGCCGAGAATATTCTATACGGTGTCTCTATCTGATGCCTGCTTATTGGGCAGATTTTACGATAAGATATCAAGGAATTGGTAATGAGTTAAAATTTGCTTTTTCGGCTCCTGCCCTTTTTGGATTTACTCGTTATACAACAGATAAATTAGGATGGGGAGGTCCAATCTAAAATTGTCTTTGTAAAGTGAGGCGTATACAAAAAGACGAACCATTTGGTTCGTCTTTTTGCTATTTTATAAAGGGAGCAGTTATCTAATCAGATTTATAAACTCCTCACGTGTTTTAGCCGTATTGAAAACTCCAGTAAAATCGGAAGTTGTAGTAGTAGAGTTCTGTTTTTCAACACCACGCATCTGCATACACATATGCTGAGCTTCTATAACCACCATTACCCCCAATGGATTTAATGTATTCTGAATACAGTCTTTTATTTGACTGGTGAGCCTTTCCTGAACCTGCAAGCGCCTGGCAAACACTTCCACTACACGGGGTATCTTGCTCAATCCTGTGATGTATCCGTTGGGAATATAGGCGATATGAGCTTTGCCCCAAAAAGGAATCATATGATGTTCGCATAAAGAATAAAAATCGATATCCTTTACAATAACCATCTGACTGTAGTCTTCTTTGAAAAGAGCCTTTCTTAATATCTCTTCGGGGTTTTCGTTATAGCCTTTGGTCAAAAATTTCATTGCTTTAGCTACCCTTACCGGAGTGTCCAGCAAACCTTCTCGGGTTGTATCTTCCCCTAATAAATCGATAACAGATTTATAGTGGATTGCCAATGATGATATATCGTTTTCTTCGTTGTTTGTTGAAGACATTTATTTTCTTATTTGGTATAAAATTACTCTGCGGAAACTTTCACAACATCGTCAACAACACGCATTTCTCTAAATCTCGGGAATTTGTTTTTCATGTCTCCCAAAGCTTGAGATGCCTGTTCTTGAGTTTTGAAATTGCCTGCCCTTACGCGCCACACAGGCGAATTGTAAGATACTGTGACTTCCATATTGGGGTACGATGATTGTATGGATGCTTTTCTCGAATAAGCTTCGTTTTTAGCCACCTTTTGGTCACTACCGGAGTATACTTGTATGCGATATCCTTTGGCTCGGACATAGTTTTTGGGGGCATCAGCACCGTCTGTAGAAGTCGATAGCTGGTTAGCAACAATAGCCGGATCTACGGCTGCGCTGCTTATCATATTTGTGCCGACAAGATTTTTGATACTTTCGTCTTGATAAATGACAACATTACCTTGTCCTGCTTTTGTGGTATTCAGATCTTCGATGATAGATGATCCGTTTTGAGCATTTGCATACAAACCGAATGTAAAAAGGCACAGAAATATGTAAAATGATTTTTTCATAATGTGTTGAAGTGTGAATAACTGTCTAAAAATGACCTGTTATTTATAGAAGTACACGGAGGAGACTTCAAAAACAGATCTCCTCGCGTGTGCTGTTATTTTGAGATGAGCATCAAATCAAAATGCTTCGATAATTGGCATGAATTTATCTACTTCCAGAGAAGCACCACCAATAAGCCCACCGTCTACATCAGGATTTGCAAAAAGCTCTTTTGCATTCGATGCGTTACAGCTTCCTCCGTAAAGGATAGATGTGTTGTCTGCCACTTCTTTACCATATTTTTCAACAAGAGTTTTGCGGATAAATGCGTGCATCTCTTGAGCTTGCTCCGAACTTGCAGTTTTACCTGTTCCGATAGCCCATACAGGCTCGTAAGCCAATACAAGTATAGAGAAATCGGCAGCAGAAAGATCAAAAAGAGCATTCTCTATTTGAGATTTTACTACAACCTCTTGTTTGTTAGCTTCTCTCTCTTCCAAAACTTCTCCGATACAGAAAATAGGAGTAAGTCCGTTAGCCAAAGCCAAAAGTACTTTTTCTTTTAGGATAGTATCGGTTTCGCCATAATAAGCACGGCGCTCCGAGTGACCCAATATCACATATTTAGCACCGGTAGAAGCTACCATAGCCGCAGAAATTTCGCCTGTATATGCACCCGAAGCTTTGTCGGCACAGTTTTGTGCAGCCACTCCAATTTTTTTATCGCCAATAGCAGCAGTAGCACTGGCTAAATGGATACTTGGAGTACCAAGTACTACATCGCAATTAATTGATTTACCTGCCAATGCAGTTTTAAGAGCTTCAACTGTAGCTAGACCTTCTTGAAGAGTTTTGTTCATTTTCCAGTTTCCTGCAACAATGTTCTTTCTCATAATGAAATGATATTATTAAGTTTAAAAATTAGTATTTAATTTATCTTCTCTTTTGTATCGGTAACACTTTTCCTATGATATATTAACGCATCCAATAGCTTTATTACCACCAAAGGCGTAAGCAATATTAGTGCTACGAGGCACAAATCTTCTTTGCTTCGTTTTTTGGTATCGGGCATTTTACTTATCGAAAGCTCCTCTATTGGCTTATTCAGATGGCTTTCGGTAGGTACACGCCTGTCGGACCATTTATTGACAATTACTCCATTCTTAAGGAGAATCAAGCCCGGATTGGAGCGTACAATCGTTTTGAGACTTCTTTCGTCTGACAAACAAAAATCAAAGTTAGTGATATTTTCTTTCTCAAATTGTAACACAGCATCACGAGGCGATGAGGTGAGGCAATAAAATTTGTACTGGTGATCTTTGGCATAATTATTAATATCCTCCAACGAACTGAGGTAATTCATACTCATATCCGTCAATGAATAAGCAATCATCAAGAATGTGTAACTACTATCACTTAAGACTTCGTTGGTTACATCTTCTTCCGATTCTATGGCTGTAGTGTCGGGGCTAAAATACAAACGGGTAATCGAAAAATCGTGAATCAAAGGCTCTTCTCCCTCTTTGATAAGTTTACTTTGCCTGTCTACGAATATCCATGTAGAATCTTCCCAAGGGTAATTGTCTTCTGTAAATTCTTTTTTAATACCGTCTTTTTCGTAAATAAAGACATTCTCAAACACCGGAGCTTTATTTTGCTCTACAGTCATCAGTTTGGGTATGTCAGCACCCACTTTATAAGGTCTGAAATCGACAATAGGTTCGTAGATAATATTATATGCACAAAAGACTATGCTACACGCAATAATATAAAGACTTACAAACCAATAGAATTTACCGGTGAACAGGTTTGTGATTTTTTGATGCCATATAAGTACCACTATGGCACATGCCAATAGTATAATGTTCTTGAAGAAGGTTTGCCAATTGGTTATAATCAGAGCATCGCCAAAGCAGCCGCAATCTTTTACCGGATTGGCTATTGCCAAGTATAAGGTAAGAGGCGTCATAAAAAGCATGACTAGAAACAAGAGGCGAGATGTCCATTTTCGGTAAAGCCCGAATAACATGAATAGTCCCAAACAAAATTCGCCGGCACACAGCAAAATAGATATTGGCAATGCAATGCCGTGCAAACTGACTAATCCGAAAGAGGTCAGATAATCCTGTATTTTGTAGGTAGTACCAAGTGGGTCGAGGGCTTTTACAAAACCCGAAAAAATAAATGTAATTCCGAGTAAGATGCGTGAGATCTCGACAACAGTTTTCAGTATAATGTTTTTTGTTTTTCCCATTACAACATCAAAAAAAATATTCTTTATTTTCCGAAACTTCGAGTTTTATCAATCCGAATATCGAATAGTTAATCATATCCATATAATTGGCATCTATACCCTCCGAAACTAAGGTTTGCCCCTCGTTGTTTTCTATTTGCTTTGTTCTGTATAATTTTACCAATATCAAATCGGTAAACGAACTGATCCGCATACTGCGCCAAGCCTCGTCGTAATCGTGGTTTTTGGCAAACATGAGGTTGGTAGTTTCATTTATGTACTTATCGTATAAAGCCAATGCTTCCTGCATATTCAAGTCAACAATATCGGTAGATGCCAAATGTAACTGAATCAAACCAATAACACCGTAATTGACAATGCCGATAAATTCGGAGTTTATACCTTCGTCTATCTTACTTACACCTTTTTGCTCGAGGCTTCTTATCCTTTTGGCTTTTATAAGTATCTGATCTGTTACCGATTGAGAGCGGAGTATACGCCACGACGCACCATAGTCGGTAAGTTTTTTCTCAAATAGGTTTCTGCAAATAGATATAATATGTTTGAACTCTTGTTCGGTATTTGGCATTTCTGTCATTATCTGAAGTTCTTATTTGTATAAAAAGAGTAAACAAGTTACAGGTAGAGACACAATGCTTGCGTCTAAGTACACAGGTAAACAAATTTTGTCAACTTATTTACTTATGCAAAGGTATGAAAAAAAACAAAAGCATAAGGATTTACCTTATGCTTTTCTATATATTATAACATGGTGAGAGTTAAGATACTCTCAAGCTTTTTCCCGACCTCAGTTTTTCTGATGTAGACATGTTGTTGAGTTTACATAATTGTTTTACGCTTAGCCCCTGTGCTTTTGCAATTCGAAGCAAAGTATCTCCTTTTTTAACACGGTAGTAAGATACTGTACCCGTAGCATATTTATTGGAAGTTTTTTTAGACGATCGAGACGTATTAGCCATAGAACGGGCAGGTCTTCCCGGAGTAGCTAAAGCATTGGAGTGTACCGTATAAATATCACGGTGACAAACTTTATTCTCGAAATCGATTATATCAACAGGATTAATAGGTCTGCCTAAGAAACGGGTTTCGAAATGTAAGTGCGAACCCGTAGATCTACCTGTATTTCCTCCAAGGGCGATAGGGTCTCCCGATTTTACAACATCGTTATCCGACACCAAAAATCTGGATAAGTGACCGTAAACAGTTTCAAGCCCATTAGAATGGCGAATTACCACATAGTATCCGTAGCCTCTTCTTTCGTATTCACACACACGAACTTTACCATCGAATGCTGCGTAGATTGTATCTCCTACCTGCACTTTAAGGTCTATTCCCTGGTGAACACGTCTTCCTCTCCATCCGTAGTTGGAAGTGGTGTAACCCATAGTCGGCATTGTGAAATTGGATAAGTCGACCTTAAATGTTTCTGGCACGCTTTCTACAGAACCATAAACATTTACATAACGGTTATTCCAAACTCCACCATACAGCTCGTCTTGTGGGATTTCATCCATATCCATGATACGCTCTTCTTGAGCCTCTTTGATAAGGGATAAGTCTCTCTTAATTTTTATACCATCGGCATAAAGGTCATTTGCCGGTTTGCTGTGTCTTTGCTTATAGGTTAACTCGACACGACTCTCGCTTTTGCCATCTTGCGGCGTTTGTGCAAAGGCGCACAAAGGCAGAAATAAGAGTGCTGCTAGCGAGTACACTTTGATTGTTTTTAGATTCACATTCTATAATTTTGATTTATACCTGATTTATATTTCGTCATTCGCATACAGGTTTGGCAAAACACCAAGCTTGTAATTGAATAATTCTTTCTCATTAAAAAACCGTAGAAGTTCAACCTTTGCTGACTCTGCGGAATCGGACGAATGCACAATATTTTCTTGGGAACTAACCGAAAAATCTCCCCTAATAGTGCCTGCTGCGGCTTCGCGTCCGTTGGTAACTCCGGTAAGGTTTCTTACCACTTTTGCGGCATCAATGCCTTCCCAGCACTGAACAACCACTGGACATACCATCATCGAGTCTTTAACCCGTTGAAAAAACGGTCTGTCTTTTAAATGAGCATAGTGCTCGCTGAGGATAGTGTCATCCAATAGTATCATTTTCATCCCTGCCAATCGCAGACCTTTACGTTCGAATCGAGAAATTACATCTCCTATAAAGCCACGCTGAATTGCCGAGGGTTTTAGTATAACAAGAGTTCTTTCCATACAGAGAAAATGATGTATTTTTAACAATTATTGCACCTAAATGTTTAAAGTGCATTTTCCAAAGGTAATATAATTATTTTGTTAATAACAAATGTAAAGTGGTTTACTTTCATGTATTTAACAACCTTATAAAATCATAATTTAAGGTAATTATTTGATATACAGCACCATGTGCTGTTTCTGTTTTTTTTCGATTAAATAAAAGGTGTAAAACCTTAACTATTTTTAGAGGTATGTTGTATGAAAAACAGAGCACCCAATCAACATTTTATGTTTTAAAACATTGATTTTAAACAGTATATATATCTTTTATTTTGTTAAAAATTCATTACGTTTCTTGTCTCACTCAACAGAGAGGGTATTGTCGTACATATTTCGATTTACTTAAAAACGATTTAGAGACATAATATTTAGAGACTTTTTCTATTTTTGTAAAACATCTATTTAGACATTCACAATGAGAAACCTGATCATAGCAGATACGCAAGATATAACACGGCTGGGCATTAAATATATAGTGAAAGAGATGGACGAAATATCTCATATATATGAAGCTGAAGATAAGTCTGCTTTGATACGATTATTACCTGAAAATGAGGATAGTTTGATCGTTTTGGATTATACACTGTTCGATTTTGCATCCATCAACGATTTGCAGATACTACACGAGCGCTTTCCAAAATCGGACTGGATTCTTTTTTCGGACGAGTTAAGCGATACTTTTTTGAAGCAGATGCAAGCCAATGATCTGCCTTTTAGCGTTGTTTTGAAATCGAGTCCTTTGGATGAAATAGATGAGGCTATCCGATCGGCTCTGTTTGGCGGAAGTTATTTTTGCAAAAGGGTTGATAGCCATATAAAGACATTGACTCGTTCTTTGGAATCGGTGTCAGACCACAATTTGACAAATACCGAACGAGAAATTCTCAAAGAAATAGCTTTAGGCAAAACGACCAAAGAAATAGCTGCCGAACGCAATTTGAGTTTTCATACTGTGATAACCCATCGCAAAAATATATTTCGCAAACTGGAAGTGAATAACGTACATGAAGCTACTAAATACGCCATGAAAGCAGGAATTGTGGATGTGTCGGAATATTATATTTAATATATAAATCTGTAATTTCTTTTTATAAAATTTAAACAGGCTATTAAAGAGCTGAATTTTAATATTATAATGAAGAACCCCGAGGCAAGCCTCGAGGTATCAAAAGGAGTTTGCTACGCAAACTTGATAATTCCGACCCAAGGGTCGGGATATTAAACCACTTTTATGAATAAATATGCTGTTGACCTCCCTCTCTGATAATACCTACTCCATTATAATCGCCGCCAATGCAGAATAATCCGGCACGCTGTCCGTCACTCATTTGACTACAATCCATTTCAACAGAAGCTTCGCCATTATATCCGATCATCTTTTGTGAGAGCATGTTTCTCGAAGAATATAACCTGTCGGCTTTAAGAGCTTTCAATCTGAAATACCCTTTTCGTTCGGTTAATGTCCAATTTGCTTTTGCAGGATTATGGCTGGGAACATACCATATAATATTTATTATTAACTCTTACTACATCCGGATCAGAATAATCTGCATTTAATAGCGGATTGGCATATTTGCCATTCCCCAAATCTCCCCACTTCAGGTTTTGAGCCTGTATGGATATAAATGCGAGGGATAAAATGCAGGTTAAAATCAAAAAACTTACTTTTTTCATTATCTTATTTTTATAACACTTCTTCTAACATAAGTACGACACTTTCGAACGGTCTGCCGATATTGAGTCTGATACCTGCTTTTATCAAATAGTCGCCGGCGAAAATTTCGCCATCTCCGTTGAAACCCTTGTCTGAACCTCTTCTGTTCAATTCGGTAACTCTGTATTTTTTACTTGGATCCAAGCCTTTCAACTTAGTCTCGAGGTAGGTAGAGCGTGCGTGATATTTGAGGCTGTAAGCAAAATAAACAGCTTGCTTTTTGTCTTTAGAGACATACATGTGAGATGCCCAAGTGTTTTTCCCGTAAGGAGATACAAGTCTGTACAAGTCTCCAAATTGAACAATTGGTCTTATTCGTTTATAACTGTTGATTGCCCCGGTTGCAAATACATAATCGTCGCCTTGAATATCTTTTGGTTGTAGTTCCATCCCTAAACGTCCCGACATGGCTACATCGAACCTAAATTTGAGAGGAACCATCATACCCGTCTGATGATTGGGACTGGTAGAAACATGAGAACCTGTGGCTATTGCCGGAAAGAAAAGGTTGGTTCCGTATTGAATGTAGATGCGGTCTAAGGCATTGGTGTTATCGCTCGTCCAAAACTCATCGTGATACTTCAATGCTCCATATTCGAGACGTCCACCTCCCGATGAGCATAGTTGTATTTGCAGATTGGGGTATTTTGCCCTGATACGGTCGTACACTTTGTATAATCCTTTGACATATTCGTACCAAAAGTGCGATTGTTTATCCTGTGGCAAATATTCCGACCCTACATTATCTACATGTCGGTTTGCATCCCATTTTACATAGCTGATATTAGGCGATAGGGATACTGTTTCGTCGAAACTTTTAAATACAAAGTCTTGCACCTCGGGGTTGCTCAAATCCAGTAACCACTGGTTGCGGATGGGCAGAATATCGCGTTTGCCACTTTTTACGATCCATTCGGGATGTTTTTCAGCCAGTTCGCTACTCGGATTTACCATTTCGGGTTCTATCCAAATACCAAATTTCAGCCCCTTGCTTACAGCATAATCGGCAAGATAAGAAATGCCTCTAGGTAATTTTTTGTGATTGACCTGCCAGTCTCCTAATCCTGCATTATCTCCATTTCGTGGATACTTGTTGCCAAACCAGCCATCGTCAAGAACAAACATCTCTATGCCAAACTTAGCGGCATTGTCTATCATGTTGGTTATGGTTTCTTCGTCGAAATTGAAATATGCTCCTTCCCAGCTGTTTAATATAATGGGATGGATTTGGTCTCCGTGAGCCATTCCGTACTTGCGCGCCCAATCGTGATAGTTGCGTGAGATTTGCCCTACACCTCTATCGCTGTATGTTAGAATCATTTCGGGTGCTTCCAATTTTTTGCCCGTATCCAATTTGAATGTAGAGGCAAATGGGTTCATGCCCGATACGATGCCCAAGCTTCCGGTTTCGTCGAGCTCGAACGACAGCTTATAATTGCCCGACCAGGCTAGTGTTCCTGCATATACTTCTCCGGAATCTTCGTTGGCAGGAGTATCGATAGAGAGAAGAAAAGAGGGATTTTGCGATTGGGTGGCACGTACACCTTTATTGGTTTCTATTACTTTTGTACCATGGGTAAGTTCTTCTTCTTCGAGTTGCATTTCGTTTGCCCATGCTCCATTAAAGTGAGTGAGGTAATAAGATTGGGCATGGATAGGGATGTATGACGAAGCAAAGTTTTCGACCGATAAGCTTCCTTTTTCTTGATGATAAATAGTTGCCGATTGACTGATAATATCTTCCTTTTGATATGCTACAAAACGGATATCTACAAATACCGGATACAGCTTATCTTTGAGGTTGATAACGGTTTCTTTGCAATTATCGTCCAACGCACGGGTTGTATATCCTGTGTAAACCAATTCGGTGGTAAGTACACCATCGACATGGGTTAATTTGAGGGCAGGATTTAGATAGAAGCGGTCGCCATAAGCCGGATAAAGTTGAGGCACGAACTCATCGTTTGTATCGGGCTGATTATTTACCCTTTTATTGAGAAACGATGCCGATCCGTTTAGTTTACTGCCCCAATACTGAAAACTAACTTTCTGATTTTTGGCGGCTGTGAATACCATAGACAGGTGGTTGGTTTCTACACTGATGATTTGTTTGTCTTGAGCTGCCAAGCAGAGGCTTAATAACCAGAATGTAATTAAATTAAATGCGATAGTTTTCATACTATTTATATTACTTTATTATTTTATACACTCTTACATCTTGTGTCGGTACAGAATACGGCAGACTGCCGTTTGCGACAGGTATATTCTCTGATGTCCAAAGTTCTGTAACAAGATTTTTACCTGTAATATTTTTACTCAACCGCGATAAACGGATGGTGTCTGTCATATTTTTCTCTTTATCGAAATTGAATACAGCTAGATAAACACAATCTTTGGTTTCGAGCATAAATAGTTTTTCGGCTTTAGCAGAATCACTCGCTTTGTAGCCTTCTACCGGATAGAAGGATGTACCCAATCGGGCAATCTCGTTTATCTGTTTATTGGTAGTTACAGCTTTTGCCTTGTCTCTTGCTTGCTCATTTCCGGGCAAGCGTCCTTTGAGGCTGAAATTATCGCCAAGCATATAAATGCCGGTTATCACTGCCGATGTTATGCGAGCCCTGTTTGCACCTGTCCCATAATCGGCACTTTCTTTGGGATTATATAGTAAAATATGGTCTGCATCGTTAAAAGCATACACACGGTCGAGCCACCAGCCAAACGAAAGACTGTTGAGCATATAGCCGGTTGTTCCCCAATCGCCTTCGGTCATGGCACCCCAAGTGTCGCAACTAATACGCTTCGACGTTCCGTATTGCGACGGAAACGAAGGGGCAATAGATAATGCCATAAACATATCTTCGCCACACAATTCGGATAGATAGTGCATACCCTCGTTATATGCTTGAGTACCTGTGGTAACTTGTTTGTTGTAAAACGAATCAGCCTCCAGGGTTCCGTTATTTAAAAAGTCGAGTTTTACATAAGAAAATCCTAATTTTTTAAATTTATTGATATAATACACCATTCGCTGTTTAGTTCCCTCATGTGTGGGATCTACAGCCAAAGACTCAATTTTTCGGGGCTTGCCGTTGGTGTACAAGTATATATCGCTATATTTCCATTTGTTGTTAGTACCCTCTACGTATGCCTCTGCATTTGCATACCAATCAGAAAACGGACACCAGTATATACCTGCCTTTTGCCCGTTTGCCTTGCAATGTTCAACAAACTGTTTGAGTTGCTCTTCCGTAAAATTGTCCCAAAACGAATCGAGTCCGATATAAACCGTACTATCGTTTTTGAAGTTGTTGGTCTCCAATTCATTTTTTATGAAATCCGATACGTCGGTTGCTCCTTCATAATTTACTTTATCAGCCATGGCTCCCCAACTATTCCAGCCGAATGGAGTTCCGGCATGCCATTTTCGAGGTGGAGCTATTAGGGCATTTGCATCTGCGAATGTTTCCATGCCACGACGCCAATCGTCAAACATGCCAACGAATATTTTAGGCGACTTCAAGCTTTTTCCTTTTATACTTCCGTGTGGGCACGAGGGTCTGTCTTCTTTATTGCTGATGTCTCTGGTCAGCTCATGTGTTACTCCTCCAAAACATTCTAACTCGGTTATGTACTGGTTATCGGTGGTTTTGTATTGTATCCCTGTTTTCCACACATCGTGTTCTACCGAGCCTAGGACTAGTCCGTTTCGGGTTTGCCCATTAAAAATAGAAGTTACTTCAAAAGAGGTATCTTCCCCTGTAAGTGGCGATGACAGATAATGCACAAAGGCATCATTATCGAAAGGTACACGCAGTATGCGGTTCGATTGATCTTGCGGTAAAAAAGAGTTTTTAACCGTAGTATATATCGGGGCTATGTAGTTGGTAGAGATATCGTCTCCAGACGTCAAAAATACCTCCGAAAGAAAGTAATCTTTGTGAGAGTAGAAATAAAATACCTGGTCTATATTTACTTTCGATTGCTTGTTATCGGTATAAGAGATTGTGTATTTTTGTCCTTTACCAAAGGCGTCGTTTATAGATTCATTTTTTATTTTTACTACATTGTACTGTTTGCTTTCTATAATGTCTTCGCCTACTTTGGCTCTTACAGATACATTTTGCAGTACATCTTTTCCTTTATATCGAAAAGTGAATGTTTTGTTTTCGGCATATGCAATATGCCAATTTTTGTTGCTGATCGATTGATTATTAGCACTCTTACCCAATAACGGTAAACTTATCAGTATTGATAAAAACAGAATGTAATTGATAATCTTTTTCTTTTGCATCTTTTTATTTTTTGTTCCGAAAACAATTGCTTTTATAACTTGCATGGTACTTGTTTGATGAAATACCATGCAAGTGAATTTTTATCAATCGAATATTATGGAAGCGAAACCAATTTTATCCATTTTATACGCATGTAACTATAATAGACGTTCCAATCGCCGCCGCCACGTGCTACACGGAATGTGAACGAATATTTTCCGGGATCGATATTTCCCGATTGCCATATTTTGCCATTTACGAGCGGAGCATCACCCCAGTTTTTTGACTCAAGGTGGATACTGCCTCTTATTCCATCATAGTCATCATCTTCGTCGCTCCAACCACCCAGTGTATTGCCTGCTTGATTCAACAGATTGGCATTGTACGACCAGTCTTGGAGAACTCCCCATTTACCATTTTGGTTTACCGATTGGTCGCATAAAAACGGGTTTCCCTAATTTTTGATAAAGAAACTTGTAACCTGAGTTCGATTAATATTTAGGGGGCAAAATAAGGCGAAAAATCATTGTATTTAAAGTGTTGAATTTTAATATTATAATAAATAATCCGCCTTATGATTAGCTTTGATAAAGTTACTGAAATCTATTCAATAGTTGATGAATTCTGCAAGAATTTTCAATCCTGTACCTCTTCTTTCCTTCTAGGCAATAAATCTAAGCGTCCGCCAAGAATGAGTAGTTCAGAGGTTATTACCATCACCTTATTGTTCCATTTAAGTGGTTTTCGAATCTTTAAACACTTCTATATCTTCTATGTGCAAAAACATATGAACAAAGAGTTTCCCTCCACAGTCTACTATAACCGTTTTGTAGAACTGATGCAAAGGAACCTGATGCCAATGACAATCTTTGCAAAGACTTGTTGTTTGGGGCAATGTACAGGGATATCTTTTGTTGATTCTACTCCCATCAGAGTTTGTAAGAATAAGCGTATTACCCGCAACAAAGTCTTTGCTGGGATTGCTCAAACAGGTAAATCGACCATGGGCTGGTTTCATGGATTCAAATTACATATTGTGATCAACGATAAAGGTGAAATACTGAGTTTCTGTATTACACAGGCTAATGTTGATGATAGGCAACCTCTCAAAAATCTATTACCTGA
>JAVBJR010000197.1:0-9545 GCA_031546965.1 Dysgonomonas sp. | reverse complement strand
ATATTCTATTACAGTGAAACCTGAGAACTTGACCATCAATACATGCCAAAAAACCTGACGAAGTTGATAGTTTATTCATGGAACATAAAAATCCCATAGGACTTACATAGGGGTGACCCTGTTTAACCTGACTACCAGTGTACATTGAATGTTTACCTCATTTTATAGCAAGTTGCCATACCTTTATTTTGTGTTTAAACCTGAAAAGTTGACCACTGTATAAGAAATTTGGAAATATAACATTGCTCCCTTGACAATTTCCTGTCCGTCTGTAATTTGACATCATCATAAGAGAGGTAAGGAATAACCCCAGGTAAGAATTTCTTTGCAATTCCTGGTCATAGGGGTATTTTGTGACGTCATCAGCCAATTGGTTTCCTGTTGGCAGCCGAAATTTCCCCAGATTGGTGCTTATTGTCCAAGCACTGCACTACTGTATAATTTTAATTCTGGCTGCCATTGTCTATGTGTAAGTAGTATAGTGCCACAGATTCATTTAATTCCTAAGCACTTTGAATTTGAAAAGTGGTTAATTTCGCGGCAGTTTCATTGCTTATAAATTGAAGTTGCGCGAATGTATAAACAATAAAACCACAGTGTAATTAACCACTTTTGAAGTATATGTTGATCATAATGTTCTGCATACTTTACTGAATAATGTTCTGCATAATGTACTGCATGCTTTTCTACACAATCTGTGCATGATATTCTGCAGAGCGTTATGCATACGACTCTGCCCTTAAACACATTAAAAAGCCTAAAGTTCCTTGCCAAATAATAATAATAATCCTGTAGCTAACCGGTCCTATACACTATAGTGTCTTAACCCGGGGGCCCCATCCTATCCTAATCTTTAGCCTTGCAAGCAAGCGTGCTATAGTTGCTCCAGAGTAAGTTTGAGTTTTGTGCTTCAAGGGATATTCAAATGAGGTATTGTTCGCGAAATGAGGTAATTGCTTTAATTGCAGTCAACCAGTCTCCACAATAGCAATTACAGTATTTACTGCAATTAAAGCAATTACCTCATTTCGCGGACAATACCTCATTTGAATATCCCTTGAAGCACAAAACTCAAACTTACTCTGGAGCTACTATAACTCGCAGTCCGTAGACCCATATGGGTTGCACGCAAGCATTTTTAATGTACAATCACAATTTTGGGGGCCCACAGCGAAACCCTATGAAGGAATTCTAGTTAATTAGGGCATGGGGGAAACCGGAGAACCCGGAGAAAACCCATCGCAAGCTGGCAGGATAACTAGAAAAACTCCTTTGCACAAGCTGGCCCAGGATCGAACCCAGGTCCACAGAGGTACAAGGCGAGTGCTCTAAACACTGTGCCACCAGCCGCCCACACTTGACAAATAAGCA
Organism: Dysgonomonas sp.; assembly: GCA_031546965.1. Taxonomy (GTDB): domain Bacteria; phylum Bacteroidota; class Bacteroidia; order Bacteroidales; family Dysgonomonadaceae; genus Dysgonomonas_A. The sequence goes on along the minus strand of JAVBJR010000197.1, from coordinate 8,174 downwards.
ATGTCTTTTAACCAATTCATGATATATGTAGAATGCGTTAATCACAGGTATATATTAGTGACAACCAACCTCCTTCTGGAGTTAGTACGCAGAGCGTTTGAACATGAGGACCGTTGTAGTTCCCATTATACACCACAACGCGGACAACATTCTCAGCGCAAGGTTTCAGTGTGTTGACCACCGTCCGGTTCACGGCAGGTCCCACTGTCACTTCCCTCGTTCGATCTATGTATTCCTTCTCTTTCCGTCCAACTTTGTATCCTGTATCCTTTAAAGTGTCCTCTGACCGACTTCACCCTCACATGCTTCCATCCTATCTCGACACTCTTAGGGCCATGGACCTTCACCAGTGTCAAATTCGAATAACCAACAAAGCAATTCACTGTAGCTTTCACAAGACACTTCATTGCAAAGCCCTTTTTACAATATGATGTCCTGTTCAGTCCAGTAGGTGCCCTATATGCCGTCCATCCTCTCCTACGCACAACTGCATTACGCAAGTTACAGTTGGTTTGCTGGTTATTCAAAAATATTTTGGTTTTCACCACGGTTATCGATTTAGGATTTCAAATACCTTGAGCGGTTTGCTGGTGGTCAGAGGTCACGTGACTATTCGATTCGCCCCACCTTATTACTAATAACATCATGTCAATCAGATTTTTTAACTAACGTCATTTTTTTTTACAAAAAAGGAAGTCACATTATATGGAACACCCTGTATACAGTATACAACATTCACGGATAGCAAATGAATTGACCATGAATTTCCACGTTTCTTTTGTAAAATTATTAGATTCGATTATAACCGAATAGCATCAGGTATTTAAAACAAAGCTATTTGACGTAGTAGTTGACGTAGTAGTTGACAAAGTTTACAAAAAAACTAATCATGGCCGCTGGAGAAATCTGGTAATTAGTACTGCGGCTTCTTTAGCCCGTCCCAGGCTGTTGTGGGCCTCCACCATAACCTCGTAGTTTTGGTTAAACCAAACGTTGGGCACCACTAAACTCGACTGCTTCCAGTCTTTGATGTCCTTCGTGTTCAACATGTGATGGACGTACAACATCTTCCAAAAGACACGGTAGAAGAAACCCGGCCCATTGTGTTCAATTGGCGGCATTGGCTGAAACCAGTAATACAATCCTTACAAAATTCTATGCACGAACTGTAACAATTAATTACCTCCCAGTAGATGACCAGATCGTTTAGGTAATTACCGGTGAAAGAAACACTATCAGGGTTTTTGAATGGAACTTCAGGTGGTGTCTCACACTGGTTTGAGACACCACTGCGCAATCTTCGTACCACGAGTGGTCCTACCTTGTTGACCACGGTCACCCTGAACGTGTAATTCGCCCATGGACTCATGGGTATCTCCTAAAAATAATGTATTGCTGTATTACTGTATTGTGACCGAAGTGTTCATTGATAAAATTGGGGGATGACGTACTTTCACGTTGGGGTCATCACCAGTAAGACTTTCATTAGAAGCCACCTGCCAAATGTCAGGAGTGAAACTACTATTGTACTCTATGATGACGTTACGTATTGGTGCCCTGCTGTGTCCCATGGGCTGCCATGACACCAGAGCCGTGGTATTGCCACACTTCACTGCGCATGACCAATTTAATTGGGTGAGTTTGCATGGCACATATGTTGTTGAGTAAATATGAGTTTTATATAGTCATTTAGAATAACAAAAGTACCTTGAGTGGTCACTGTTGCAGAAAAATTCACTTCATCCCACCAGGGTTTCTCAACACACGTGTAAAATGAAGATTCCACTTCTTGTATTTTGTTGATGACCTTAGAATTGTAATTGATTTTCATTCTAGGGTACTGTTTGAAATCAATAAGCTGCCCTTTGCCAAACCACTCTATCTCCAGATCCAAGGTGCTGTCGACCAGCGACTTGCAACTGAAGTTGGTCCCATGTCCCCATTTTACTCTGTAATCTAACAGAAATGCCAGATGACGACCGTGTTGGAAGGCCACGTGATTTCTCAGAATACAAGTTGTTCTACTGGTTAATGAAACGAACATGAAATTATAACCTATTTCAGAAGTGGTGATCTCTTCAACGTCGCTTGGACTCTTACGTGCTTCAGACTTGCTACGAGTCATCTTTTCGATGGAATAAGGAACTCCGAGACCCTGGGAAGTCGTGGCAGTGATGGTAACCCTGTATTTTGTGTCTGGCTTCAGACCTGTTAGTGTTGCTAAAGTCGCGGAAGCATCCTGAATGTGCGGTTCCATGTCCATTCGAGGACCCAAAGTCATTCCCCGCACTGAGTATCCAAGTTAAAATTAATAGCAGCTCAACATAACAGCTACTTTAATATCTCACATTCTTGGTAGTAGATCCTGTAACCGGTGAGCACACCGTAATGATCTAGAGGTTTTTTCCACATCAATTTCAATCCACCGGCACCCAGAGGGAAAGCTTTAAACGCAGTGACAGGACTAGGTGCTATTATGAAAAAATGAGAAGGACATGTACATAAACATCACCAAACAGATGTGATTTACAAATGGAAGAGGAGGAACAGATGGGACTGACTTCCTTCAGGGGTGTTGATGACAAGGACACTGCTGGGAGGTCCATCGTACTTCCCGATGAAGGCCAAAACTCTCACGTGGTTCTCCGAGAGAGTGAAGAACATGCTGACCTTGGACTGAGTGACGTTGGCAGGCAACACTATTTCCTGTAACCCCTGGATTCCCACTTGCGGTGTCCAGGATTGTATCTTGATGCCCTCGAAGGATCCCCTTACCGATTCCCAGCTCAGTTCAGCCGTGTTACCGTCGATTATCCTGATCAAGGACAGGTTCCTTGGTGCCTCCAATGGTACTGTGTTTGAGATAAGGTCAGTTGGATACTTCCATCAAGGTGCGATTACGCACAAGACTCACTGTTCTCGCCAGAGTAACCGGTAACTTGACGAGCAGGGTTGTACGCCTGTCCCCTGCTGTTGTGGGCCTCCACTTTGATGGTGTACGGGATGTACGTTGGAGTGTTGGACACCACGAACTTCGTCTGCTTCCAGTCGTAGATGTCCGCCATCATCCAATCGTCGTCGCTGTCCTTCCTCTTCCAGAATACTCGGTAGAAGAAGCCTGGCCCATTGTGCTCAATTTGTGGCATAGGCTGAAACCAGTAATACAATTGTAGATGGCTCAGGTGGGGTGATTTTGTTGACGGACCACAGATCACATGACGACTTTAATTATTTGCAATAAACTGCTGTACTGCTTCACACGACTGATCGCTTTTGTTTCTGTTTGCACTCTGACAAAAAGTTACACTAAAGACATTTGAAAATGTCAAAAATTACAATATTAAAGATTTTAACATGATGGCTGCATATGCAGGGAAGCGAGAGCGAGACAAAACATAAACGTTTGATCCCATGCACAACTTGAGGTCAGCTGATACAACCCCTTTTATAGGGCAAGCGAAAAATATTTGTGGTGGCCAGTACGAGTGCTGCCTATGCAACGGCAACAACTGGTTAGAGGTGCAGTGATATCGGCTCCGCAGGTGAACTGGCAAGGTTTTGCAACATACCCTTAAAAAGCTAGCATTTGGGCGGCTGGTGGCGCAGTGGTTAGAGCACTCGCCTTGTACCTCTGTGGGCCCGGGTTCGATACTGGGTCTAGCTTGTGCAAAGGAGTTTTCTAGTTATCCTGCCAGCTTGCGATGGGTTTTCTCCGGGTTCTCCGGTTTCCCCCATCCTCTAATTAACTAGAATACCTTCATAGGGATTCGCTGTGGGCCCTCAAAATTGTGCATTAAAATGCTTGCGCGCAACCCATATGGGTCTACGGACTACGGGTTTGCATGCTTGCTTGCTTGCGAAGTGAATGAATGGGATAGGAGGGGGCCACCGGGTTAACACACTTGATAGTGTATAGAACCCGTTAGCACTAGGATTATTATTATTATATTAAAAAGCTAGCATTTGATTGCCACTAACTTAGGAACATTGTCTCAAATTTTGAGGCCATTTGAAGCATTATTGCCACAGATTGGGTTTTAACAGGCAGCTGACGAGGCCAGAAGGCCGAAACATGCATGTACTGCCTTAATTTCTCTGGTGCTGGTCGATTCCCACTGTGTTTGTGGGCGAGATAGTTCCTTAAGGAGAAATAACTAGTGCGATCAAGGATCAAAATTTCAATGAATACTAATTACTCACAATTGCCAAAAAAATAAGCTGAATGGTTAGGTGGAAATAATATGGGAGTGGGGCCCTCATAGAGTTATGGCTGCTCCTCCTAACCATTCGCTTCTTAAGATATGACTAACTTTATCAAATGCCTTTACCAAATCCAACAACAAGATATCTACACTAGAGCCCCTATCAACCCATTTAGTGATTACCTCGAAGAATTCTAATAAGTTTGTCAAACAAGATCTACCCTTTCTAAGCCCACGCTGGGTGTTCTTAATTAAATTATTATCCTCCAGATGTTTCTGAAGAGCATCCCTAATAACCGATTCCAAAAGTTTACCCACCACTGATGTCAGACTAACTGGCCTATAATTCCAGCGTCATTATGAGACCCCTTCTTATATATAGGCACAACGTTTGCACACTTGAAATCCATAGGAACCTCCCCTGTTTCGATAGACTCTTGAAAAATTCCAACAAGTGCATCCACAACCTCTGCCTTTACTTCTTTTAAAACTCGCGGGTAGATGTTGTCTGCCCCTGGTGCCTTGTTTAGTCCCATACAGTAAACCAGTATGTTCTCCTACCGTCCAGAAGATGACCAGATTGTCTGGACTGTCTCCCTTGCCTTCAACATTCTTAGGGTTCTGGTAAGGAGACTCAGGTGGAGTTTCGCAAGGCTCAGAGTGACCGCTGGGCAAGCTTTGGCCATCCTTGTTCACTGCGATCACTCTAAACGTGTAATTCGTCCATGGACTCAAGAGTACCTTTTAAAGAGAGTTAGAAATATCTGCCAGTCAAGTAAATGTTGTTGTTCTCTTGTGTTCAGACAGATTGAAGTGAAAAGTTAATTCACCTGGAAGCTGAGATCGTCAGCTGGAATAAAGTTATAATCTATTACCCAAATGTCCGGTGTAAAACTAGTGTTGTACTCTACGATGAAGTACAGTATAGGTGCCCTTTGCTCAACCATGGGGTGCCATTCCACCACAGCCCTGTATCTCCTACACGTTACTCCGACCAACTTCGGTGCCTTTGGTACAGCTAATGCAAGTACATACACATTATTTATAGCAATCACATGTACGTAGTAATAAGGAATGCAGTTGAACCCGCCTATAAGAGACTTGTCATTGGGAAGGTGAGTCATCGGTAGTTTTTAGCCAATGAAAGGTACAATTTGCCACCAGCAAGTTCCCACTGTCCAAACTGCTAATAAAACTCACGAGGCCAAACAAAAATTCCAAAATTTTTAAGTCAACACTATGCCATAGATAATTATCTTTCATCTGGTTTAAATGTTCAAAATACGGGTCTCTTAAAAGCGGGTTCGTTTAACATGTAATTTCCTATACCTTGAGCAGGGGACTTTTAAAAAAACCTCCTAGTAATATATATAGTGGCGTTGCAAGTCAAGGTAGTAGCAATAGCTGGGCGCTTCACTTGTGGATGTTTTGCCCCTCTATTGTTATTGCACCTGTGTGGGGAACCCCTTTCCAGGAATTTCTGCTAATTAATCTCTTAATTGGGAGGGTCAAATAAATATTACAACTGTTTAAATATTGACATTATATAGTTTCTGATGAAAGATTTGAGTTCTGCATCAAATTTCAATGCGAATAGAACTTTTAATTTTTACAATGGATAAAGCACTGCAATAATAGAGCTTTTGCAGCACGTACGACTTGGCTCCGCCATCTTGGAGGAATATATATATTTCGACCCGTTTGAAATGGCAAGGTCGTTGTACTTTTCCCATTCGGATACACAAGACAAAGAACGCTGTGAATTTAAAAATCGCCCAGATTGCAGGAGTCGACTGCGAAGGATTAGCCATAAATGAAACATAACATAATTTTTTTTATGGCTCGTTAACCTCCAAGATGAATGACGCTTCTCCCCTCCGTACGTCATACTATATGACGCTTTATGCAAAAGCCTATAGAGGGGTCAAAACAAGCCACACGCCACATGTGGTCACCATGCGGTCACCATGTTCTTTTCATGGGACTAGTAAACACCCCTAAATATTTCCTTTCCACACAATAAAAACAACGTTATTTACTATATCAATAATCTAACATAAAGCAAATTTTTGTTTGAGAAAGTTAGAGCAACAATTAGTATTGAAAACAACCAAAATGCATGGGACTACTTTTTCCGCCTGATGAGGGTTACACAGGTGGAATGCGGCCATTTGCTACTACCTTGACTTGCGACGCGCTATAACCACAATCACAAACGCAGTGACGTCATCTATGGATACCTTTGACTTGAAGATGCCCCAAGGAATCGTCAGACGAATCGTTTCCTAGTTTGTTCCTCGCGACGCACTTGTACCTTCCAGCGTCCGTGAACTGCACTTCTGTTATCTCCAGATCCCCGTTGTCCAGATTGATGTATCTGCCACCAGTAAGTTCCTTTCCTCCACGTAGCCAAATGACTTGAGGTCGAGGGGCACCAATCACACGGCACTTCATCGTTACAATGCGTCCTTCCACTGTTTCGTAATGTCTCGCTGGTGGCACGATGATGGTTGGCTCCAGATCTGTTTTTTAAGAATATACTGTGGAGGTCATGCCAGATGTCCTTGTCATTAAACATCTCTTACCGTTCACGTTCAAGTAGAAATCCCTGAACACGTAACCAAACTTATTGGATGCGTTGCACTGGAAGACCGCTGCATCTGTCTTCTCAAGATCCTTGATGACCATAACAGTAGGTGTGATCAACCTTCGTCGTGGATTCGTTGGGGCTTCTATTCATTGGAATACCACGTTGTCAGGCACATACATAGTGGCATGACACCAATTGTGCACTTAAATATTACTTTCGATGGGGATACCGTTGACGAACCACTGGACATTAGGTTCTGGGACACCAGATGCATAGCACTCGAAACGAACGGTCTCCTCCTCAGCTGCAATGGTACTTTTAGGAGCAGTGAGCCAATACGGCACAGCTACATGTCATATGAAAACAAGTTATAACCATCTATTCTACACCATGCGAATGACAAGATGACCTTGTACTACAGTAACAAGGTTTCTATTATAATTTCGCAGAAGTATGTAAAAATTTGCTGAATCTTTGGATCAAAGTTTGATTAATTACTTTCCCTCTTTGGCCGAGCTGAAGTGGAAGAGACTACCATTATGCAAGTCAAACCCAAAAGTGACAGGAACGTCCACGAGGGCCCCATCGTTGCTGCGTATACCCTGTCAGCAAATTAAACGTGTCCATGCAGTGACACGTTTTTAATGAGTAAAAAAGTGTAACCCACAGAAACTCGATAAAGAATAAAGCAAAGTTTGCAGTCCAGACATTGCCCTTTATATATACACACCTGATTTTCGAAGCTAATCCTGCAAGAGTTATAGTCCAAGAAGAGTGTTTGCCAAACGAATATCATCGGCAAACTGTTAGCTATATACTATTTTCGAGCTTATACATATATAGATGGCTTTTTGAAGTTCAAATTGTAACTTGTATATCATATGTCGAGGTCATATTTGTTAGCCGACAACCGAGGAACTGAAGAGGGTTTAAGTAGAATATTATGTTGAACCAAGTTCCTCGGTGCCTTAAGTGGCACTGAGTAATTCGTCCATGGACTCATGAATAGCTTTTAAAGAAAGAGATAAGTAATTTAAAGTCAAGAGCCAGGGGCGAAGCCAGGATTTTCCAAAGGGGATTTCCACATCGTCTTTCAGTGCCCCCCCCCCCATTTAAAAAAATTAAATTGTCAGTGCAATCCCAAATTTCCTTACTATTTTATTAAAATTTGAAACTGCATCGTAAAAGTGTGGTTTCTCCCTAACTAATGGTACTCTACAACTTTCTAATGGACATCAACCTCCATCTTTTACGGTTATCAATTTAGTATTTTAAAAACCTTGACGAGTACGCTGTAGGTCAAAGGTTACGTGCCCATTCCATTCGCCCTACCTTATAACAAATAAAGTCATATTTATCAAATATTTAACCAGCTATAATTT
>JAVBJR010000126.1:0-9568 GCA_031546965.1 Dysgonomonas sp. | reverse complement strand
TGAGGTAATATTTCAAACTCAATCGTATCTTTATCCAGTACTTTGTACATAAGGAGCGTTATTCTTTGTTATTTTGCGATTACAAATTTAACGCTTCCTTATTATTTTATCCTGAAAACTTAATAAGTCAAGACGACTTCTATCTAATGATATTGAATGTTTAGAACAATTGAAATTAGAATTAAGAAACTTTGGTATGGAATTTAATCCAAAAACAAGGACAATAAGATATGCTGCACGTACAGGACACGATGATATTGTAATGTCATTAGCAATGTGTATGGAGGCGGTGAAACAGAAATCATCTAACACTCTTTCGTATTCAGTAGTAACTATGCCTAGCCGTAATAAATATTAGTTCTATAATAGATGGAGGGTTCTACTTCTAGTCGTTGGAGAACTCTATTTGTACTCTTTTTTCCTTTGATATTAGTTTGATAACTGAGTTCAAGAACTAAAAAAACTAGAACCCCTTAAGAAACAGGGAGCTAAATAATTAATTCGCTGTTTATCAAAGGTCTAAAAATTTGTGTCTATTTTGTGTGACTAAATATTTCTTGTGACTTGGAAATGTGACTGATTATAACTATCTTTACTTCAGTTAATTATAATCTTTCTTTAATATATTTCAATTTTAAAAGTTGCTATTTAAACTTTGATTAAAAAAATAGGTGTAAAATTGCACCCAACACCATCGCATAGATAAGTTGTTGAAAGCAAATTAATTACTTGTTTGAATCAATCAATTTTATAGAAAACGCTTGTATAAATTATTCCATAAAAAAAGGTCTCGGATGAGACCTAATTTGTTGGAAATCAATAATTTATGCTTTTAAAAAGTGGAGCTGGAGGGAGTCGAACCCTCGTCCAAACAAGGAATTAATTTGCTTTCTACATGCTTATCTTTGCTTTGATTGTTGGGAGTGAGCAAGACCAAAGCCACCAACTCAAACCTTATCTTCTTAATTTTAGATAAGAGCCAAAGATTCCCTCATCCTATCTCCGATTTACCTACACCACCGAGTCGGAATGCTTCGAAGCCACAGCTTCCGGGTGATGTCTTGTCTCAACACATGTGCCGAGATTAAGCGAAATCTACTATAATTCGATTAAGCAGCAAGAGCGTAATTGTTTTCGCCAGTTAAAATTTTGACGTCTGAGATTATAGTGCCAGCCGACTACGCACTGCATGCTTACAAACCACTTCATCTCGCTGTCAAAACCGGTCAGCCCCATGAGTTTTTAAGTATCTAAAATATAGACTTTTATGTTTATTTTTTATTCTATAAGTAACAAATGCTAATAAAAAATAATCCAACTAAAATCTGAGGCAAAGATAGTAATTTTTTATGTAGAATGAATTTTGGTATTAATAAAAGTCACCTCATTCCTAACAAAGAAAAGTATACTTAATGAAAATTACACAGATCCTATTCCTCAACCAGTTCATTATTAGTACTTCTTTCGCCTTCATCTGTTTTTTTAAACTCTTTTTGTTATCAAGTCTTGGATATCCCTTAATGCAGTATCTGCTGAACTTTTAGTGATTTTTGCCCACTTAGAAGAAGTAAGTTTTCCATCAAAACCATCCCATAATAGATTTATTTTATTTTCAGCTAGTTGAGAGTTTCTGTAAAATTGAGCTAAACCAATTATATATTCCAAGAAGAGTTTTATCTGTAGTTAATTTTCAAGAATGTTAACCCTTGTTCGACTGCATCTGCATCATTGGTATCAGATAAAATTAAAAATCATAAAACTTGAATCGATCTAGGCAATGTACACAAGGTTAAAAAAATGTAGCGTTAAGTATTTTTTAATCGAACAGTACCATTCCATCCTTATATGTTTTATATTTTAACGTTGGTAACAACTCTTGCCTCATTCGGCAAGTATCACCGTAGTAGGATACTCTGCCAATCTTTATAAAGTCTCGGGTGAGTGGGCTTATTTTACCCGATAGCGAAGAGTACAGTTCAAAAATACGTGCAGCAGACATTATCATCCACAGAGGCATACGCCAAGGTTTATGATTGTTTTTGTAGGTGGTAATATCGTCTAAAAAATCTTGCAAGGTTTGTATTCCGTCATCTCCAATATGGTATATTCCTTGAATATTAGGTTTTAGAGTAGCAGCTTTTGTGGCATCCACAAAATCGTCTTTCGATATAAGGTGTATATAGGTCGGTTGCTTCCAAATACCCAATAAATAATGACGGGCAAACCATTGAGCAGCATCTATCATCAATATGCCTTTGCCATATACCATGCCTACTCTTAACGAAACAGGTGCAAAATTGTATTGTTCGGCATATTTAAACAGAAACTTTTCTTCCTCGAGCCTAGTTTGAGCATGCGACGATATTGGATTGCCATCCAGTATACCTGTTGCCGGTTTATCGGGGAAAGTTTCGCCCTCGACGTGAGGGAAGCTGATCAAAATAACTCGCTTGACCTGTTGCTTTACGGCAATATTCAGCAGATTTTTAAAATATTGAGTATTGGTTTTGGGTAGAAATTTTTCGGGATTTGCTTTGAATAACACGCCTGCAAAATGAATAATGGTGTCTACATCGTGCAAAGCATCCGATAAAGTGTCTTCTTTTGCCAAGTCTACCTTAAAAATGGAGACATTTTTTTTAGAGGACAAGTCTTTGGATATCTTTTTGTTATGTATCAAGAGGTTTAATTCGACCTCCTCTTTTACTAAACCATAGGATAAGAGGTTTCCTAGATTGCCTGCAGCTCCTGTAATTGCTATTCGTTGTTTTGCCATAATGACTATTGTTGAATTGGTATGTGAATGCTGTAGGGGCTCTGCCCAGCCTCTACAAGGGATATTTTTTTTCATCCATTTTATCCTGCAAATATACTGATATAAGTATGTCGCAAAGCTGTTTTTTTGTTACATTTGCAAAAAAGTATTAACGAGATTCGATAAACGCTACATTATAATATTCATGAGTGACCAAAGATATAATCAAAGAGGTGTGTCTGCATCCAAAGAAGATGTCCATAATGCTATAAAAAACATAGATAAAGGATTATATCCCAAAGCTTTTTGTAAAATAATTCCCGATATATTAGGCGGAGATCCCGAGTATTGCAACATAATGCACGCCGACGGAGCAGGAACAAAATCGTCTTTGGCGTATGTTTATTGGAAAGAAACCGGAGACTTATCTGTTTGGAAAGGCATCGCTCAAGATGCTTTGATTATGAATATAGACGACCTCCTTTGTGTGGGTGCTACCGATAATATCTTGTTGTCGTCAACCATTGGGCGTAACAAAATGCTCATTCCCGGAGAGGTAATTTCAGCTATAATAAATGCAACTAATGACCTATGTATCGAATTGTCGAATCTAGGCGTAAATATATATCCTACCGGGGGCGAAACGGCTGATGTAGGAGATTTGGTACGTACCATAATTGTTGATAGTACAGTTACTTGCCGCATGAAACGCTCGGATGTAATATCAAACGACAATATACAAGCAGGTGATGTAATTATTGGCTTATCGTCATCAGGACAAGCCACTTACGAGAAAGAATATAACGGAGGAATGGGTAGTAATGGGCTAACCTCTGCCCGTCATGATGTATTTTCCAATTATTTGGCTCAAAAATACCCCGAAAGTTACGATGCTTCTATCCCTTCGGATTTAGCGTATTCGGGAGGTAAGAAGCTCACTGATACCATCTCGGATGTTTCGCTGGATGCCGGCAAGCTGGTTCTCTCTCCTACACGTACTTATGCCCCTGTAATTAAACAGATACTGGAACAATTGCGTCCTCAGATTCATGGTATGGTACATTGTTCGGGAGGTGCTCAAACTAAAGTCTTGCATTTTGTGGATAAGGTGAAGATTATAAAAGATAACATGTTTCCTGTACCTCCATTATTTAAGCTTATACACGAACAATCGGGTACAAGTTGGCAAGAAATGTATAAAGTATTTAATATGGGACATAGAATGGAAGTGTATGTTTCGCCCCAATATGCCCAACAAATAATAGACATATCCAAGTCATTTAATATTGATGCCCAAATAGTGGGTAGGGTAGAGGAGTCCTCTAAAACAGAGCTTGTTATCGAAAGCGAATTTGGCAAATTTATATATTAATTAATAACTAACATTTTAAAAGTGATGGAAAACAGATCGTTTACACAACAGAATTTTAATCTTAATACCCCTAATGACGAAAATAGACCTCCAAAGCCCGATAACAGTCAGGTTTTGGCTATAATTGGAACAGTTGTGGGTGCGATTACGTGTGGCTTTTGTTGTATTGGGTCAGTAATTGGTATAATAGCAATTGTATTTTCTACTCAAGTAAATAAAAAATACAACTATGGTGATTATTTGGGAGCTGAATCGGCTGCTAAAACGGCTAAAATATTATCGTTTATTTCTTTAGGTATAGCCGGGTTGACCTTAATTTGGATAATTATACAAATAGCAAGTGGTGGTACGGCTGAATATATGCAGAAATACCAAGACATATTAAACGAACTGTCGAATAAATAAATCTGATTTTATACAGAAGGGGCTGTCCCAAAAGTATGATTCTAAAGCGTCATTGCGAGCCTTGGCGAAGCAATCTACTCTTTTCTCTTTCTCCCATTGGAGAGGGTGAGGTAGAGATTACTTCGTCGTTCTTCCTTGCAAAGACGTTTCTTCGAAGCTTTTGTGATGCCCTCTTTTTTCTTATGAGAAAATTCTTCGTCATATCTTTATCAATAATATTTCCGATTATAATTATTATCCTATATTATTTTTATAATGAGGCTAATAGCGGATGGAGTGTGCAATGTCTATTTCATCAAATTACAGGACTACAATGTCCCGGATGCGGAGGACAGCGGGCTTTACATTATCTCCTACATGGAAAGTTTCTTACTGCCTTGAGGTATAATGTCTTATTTGTATTATTCATGCCATTTTTTATTTACTTGTATATTATACTAGTGCAAACATATGGTCTGAAAAAACAGGTAAGTATTGATATTTTTTGTTTTTCGGGTAAGTTTGGTTGGATAGTTCTAACAGTGACTATGCTTTTTTTTATACTTCGCAATATACCTTATATTCCTTTTATATATTTATCACCTCCTTCTTAGTCTAGAATATGTTAGCGTAATAGTTCTTCAAATTGTTCCCTTGTTCCATAGAAAACATTTAGATCAACTAGAGTTTCTATGCCGTCAATACGACCTTTATCGGCATATTGCCAAAATAGCCATTGTCTATTATCAGCTAATTTAGGTGTGGTTTGAATATCTCGAATCCAAATCGGATTATCCTCAAAATGTTTTATCAAGTATTTTTGATAAAACTCTTCGGTTGTATAGATAAGAACTTTCTTTTCGTAATAATTTTCTATAGTTTGTATATAAAGGGCTATCTCATCGATGATATTCTCCCTATAATTTTGAGGGCTGCAATTGCCTGCAAACTCCAAATCGATTATCGGTGGCAGGTTTGTACTATCCTTAGATACCGATTCGATAAAATTAAAAGCCTGCTCTTTGCCATCTCTGCAAAAGGTGAAAAAGTGATAAGCTCCTCGAGGGATATTCTGTTGTTTTGCTTGTATCCAATTCTCTTGAAATTGGGTATCTTTAAAATCGCCCCCTTCGGTCGCCTTAATAAGGGCAAATTGTACTATCTTTTTATCTAGTTTATTCCACTCTATTTTTTGTTGATGGTGCGAAACATCTATTCCATGTATAGGATATTGTTCTGTTGGAGGGTAATTAAATCTTATATATCCCCAATTATAGGCATACCTAATCCCCATAAAACCTATAAGAATTACAGCCAAAGAAAGGGAAATATATACAACTATTTTTTTGCCCATCTATTTTCACCACCCGAACGCCTTATCGTTCATCCAAGTGCTTTGTGTTTTCATAACCTGTTCTATCACGTCGCGAGCAACGCCTTCACCTCCTTTTTTATGGGATATGTACTTAGCGATAGCTCTTATTTCGGGTGCAGCATCAGCCGGAGCAACCGGCAGCCCAACGGCTTTCATTACATGATAATCGGGCAGATCGTCACCGGCATACATAATCTCTTCGGGTTTGTAGCCTGTTTTAGACAAGTAATCATTGAAGTCATTCATTTTTATAGACGATTTCATGTATATATGTTTGATACCTAATCGCGAAAAACGCAATCTCACAGCTTCTGTATCGCCACCTGTGATAATAGCCAAACCATACCCCGATTTACATGCCAAGTTGAGAGCATACCCATCCTTGATATTTACCATGCGCATAGGCTCACCTTCGGGCGACATGGGTATACTATCGGGCGACAATACTCCGTCGACATCGAAAATAAATGCTTTTATTTTATTCAGATCGTAATTTATAGAACTCATATTTCTGCGGGCTTATTTCTTTTGTATATATCTTTACTGATTAATGAATAGATTTCCTTTAAATCAAAATCCTCAATCAGTTCGATATGTTTATTGATAACATTTTCATCGTAGCGTATTGCAGGACCTGTTTGAGCATTTTGAGGAGAGAGGCTGTGCACTTTTGCTGCAGTTTCGTCTATTAGAGGCAATACGACTTCAAAAGGAATACCTTCTCTTTCTAAAATGTCGTGCGAGATCAAATACATGTGATTAACAAAATTACATGCGAATACACCTGTTAAATGAAGGTATTGACGTTTTTCGGAAGATAATAAATATACTTTGTTTGAAATTCGTTTTGCAATATCTGATAATAAATTCAAATCATCTTTATTATTTGCTTCTAAAAAAACAGGGATTTTGCTGAAATCTAAATACCTATCTATGCTGAATGTTTGAAAAGGATAAAATACTCCATATCTATCATTATACCCTTCGAAGATATCCATAGGGATGCTACCGGCTGTATGTATCCATAACCCCTTATTGCGGGGTATTTGAGCTAAAACTTCAGGTAGAGCCGAATCTTTTACTGCAAATATATAAATATCTGCATCAACATTAATTTCTTTAATATTGGAAGTTGCTTGGGCGTTAACTTGTGTGGCTAATTCGTTGGCTGACTGGTCGGTTTTGCTATATATTTGAAGAATATCGAATGAAAGTTTAGATAATTTGACCGCTAAATGGGTTGCTAAACGTCCTGCGCCAATAAATACTATCTTCATATCGGAACTATTTTTTTGAGGTGACAACCATAGCCAGTCCAACACCAACCAGTATGATGGGAACTATCAATGAAGATACATTTTGAATCCATCCGAAAAAGAAATCGAAATTCATTATTACACCAATGGCTGTAAATACAATTCCCATTGTTTTCTCTGCCTTTGTAAATACAAAGATTATACCGGCAATCAAGAAAAAAGTACCTACATTCATCAATTTATCGGCATGAGGTATATGTGCCAATATTCCGGCTTTACTGAGCAAATAAATTATACCTATTATGAGAATTAAAAGACCATATGGAAGCCTGTTACCTGTGTTTTTAGACATATTGATATTAGTTAAGTAAATACTTTTGTATCTAGCTGCTTAAGCAGGGGAAGGTTGGGATAGGGTATTTTCTTTTACTTGAATTTACCTATATGAACCTTTTCCCACTCCAGCTTATCATCATCATGAGGAGGTCGTTCTTGATCTTTGTGACCAAAAACAATTATTGATAAAATCTGCAATTGCATGGGTATATCCAATAAATCTTTCACATACTCTTCGGAGGATGTGTCGGATGCAGTACGACGTTCTCTGATTTGTATCCAACAACTGCCCAAGCCTAAATCTTCGGCTTGAAGCTGCATCACTACGGAGGCAATAGAAGCGTCTTCAATCCACACACTACTGGTAAAAGGATCGGCAGCCACTATTATAGCCAAAGAACAATCGGCAATAGGTTTACTTCCCATTGGCTTACAAAGGGAGAGTTGATTCAATAATTCTTTGTCCTCAATAGCGATGAAATGGCACGGTTTGGAGTTTTTAGAAGTTGGCGATTTTAATCCGGCTTTTAAAATTAACTCTACTTCTCCGGCAGTAAGGGGTTCGGTCGTAAATTTACGTATGCTGCGTCTGTGGGTGATTAATTCGGAAAAGTTATTCATTTTCAATTTTCGTCAATTAGTTTATTTATCAGATCTTCTTTACTTTCTGATTCGTGAATACCTTCGGTACTACTTTTTTTCAACAATACAGTTAATGTTTGCATTATCAGTTTCAGATCTAAAGCAAACGAATATCCGTTGATATACAATAAGTCGTATTTAAGCTTATCTTTAACAGTAGTGTTATACTTGCCTTGTACTTGAGCTAGTCCGGTTAACCCGGCTTTTACTCTATGCCGCAAGTTATATTCGGGAATCTCTATCGAAAACTGATCTACAAAAAACGGGCGTTCGGGGCGTGGTCCTACAATACTCATATCGCCTTTTAGGATATTCAATATTTGAGGAATCTCATCAAGTCGTGTTGCTCTTAAGAAATGTCCCAGTTTAGTGATTCTCTTGTCAGACTCTTGGGCTAATGTCGGTCCTGAAACAGCTTCGGCATTTTCTATCATTGTTCTAAACTTATAGATATAGAAAGGCTTATTACCTCTAGTTATACGTTCTTGCTTGTAAAATATCGATCCTCCACCTGCTTTAAGGCATAAAGCTACAATGAGACCCGGAATAAAAGCTACAACGAAAGCGATTGAACATAGCAATATATCTAAAATACGTTTAGCAAAATCATGCTCTATATTAATATCAAAGGGTCTTACTTTTAGTATAGGGGTATCTTCTATTTGAACAAAATTGGCGTTAAATAGAAATATCTCTTGAAACTTAGGTTCATAAAAGAATTGCTTTCTTTTTTTGACACAATCTTCAGCCATTTCTTGCTTCTTGGTTTCGTCAACATCATCTGCTATAAAAATAAGATCACAGTGTGCCATATGTTTTTTTAGGTTTGGAGACTCGGGACTGCAAATATGTTTCACATTTGACCACATCCCTTTCGAATGCAGCAGTTTTTCTGCAATGTGCCTTGCCTTATCGTACCCTACAACCAAAACTGTTTTAAGAACATTGTCTTTCAGATATTTTTTATTAATATATAAATGCCAAAACGTTAGTAATACTACTTGAACTGCCGAACTTACAATTAATAT
Source organism: Dysgonomonas sp. (assembly GCA_031546965.1). Lineage (GTDB taxonomy): Bacteria > Bacteroidota > Bacteroidia > Bacteroidales > Dysgonomonadaceae > Dysgonomonas_A. Next base: position 420 of record JAVBJR010000126.1, on the reverse strand, counting down.
ACTTCGTGGATATGCCAACCTTCGAGTTAAGAAACTCATTGCCATTGTCAATAAAAACAAGCATAATATTGATACTGTTACAGAATAGGCTACACCAAATAATGTAAATTCTTTTGGTTTGTCAAGTTCAAATACATGCCCTATTATAAGATAAAATAGCCCTATGTAGGGAGCCATTGATATTATAGAATAAAGATTATCGTCGTAAGCTATTAGACTATCAGCAAAGTATAGATACGCCAAATAGGTTGACAAATAAATAATAACGAGATCAGCTAGTAAGATAAACATACTAAACCCTTTTCTTTTAAACAATCTTTCCATGTATAATTACCTAATATTGTTAAGTTCTAATTTTGTTTTAGAATACAAATTTAGAAAGATATTACTAAAAAATGATATATTCTAAATTTAATTAAG
>JAVBJR010000261.1:0-11964 GCA_031546965.1 Dysgonomonas sp. | reverse complement strand
TGCAATGAACAACTAAATTAAGAAATTATTGCCAGAAGCAATAAAAAATTACGGCCAAATACACCCACGTAAAAATTATCGAAACTTCTTTACAAAAAATACTTGTTTACATAAAAAATTCGTAGTTTCTAAATTCAGAGTATATATACAGCCTTGAGTGCAAATTGAAGCCCCCATTTGCTTGAGATGGTTCAATTATAGTACCTGAATACAGTTATTGACATATTATTAATGTTATTCAAAGACTTCTATTTGTGATATATTCTCGACACGATTTTTTCGAATGCAAAGAAGAATATTAACAGTATACGTGGTTTGGACATTACCAAATTATCTATATAGACCTATTAATATTTGCATGTCTTATATAGTTTTTGATCTCCAGCAAACTTGACAAAGCTAGTCTACAGTATTATAAATGGACAATTACAAGCAAATTTCTAACCAAGAAGTTTACATAGCAAACAATGAAATGAATCAATATTTAAATTCTGCAAAAACCTAACACAGAGAACGGCATAATCATTTCTATGTGAATTCGTGTGTGTGGGTGGGGGGTCACAAGCATGGTTTTCTAACGATAGCACAAGCGGTGCTGAACAAACACATCCATACAAAGATAAGGGGTGTGTGATGACGAGAAGATGGCTAACGCAAAGAAGAGAAAGACTAGAGAAAAGAACGCGGAAGCAAAGTGTTTGACTTCACGAGTGACTGAACAAGTGCTACGCAATGAGGCAAACGCAAGGACAGATTACAGACTTCTGGACATCATCTAGAGAAAGCGATGACGAAATATATATGGTCGACATATGCTTAGAAATTGCATGCACGAGCGAAATACGCCTTCTATAGAATTTCTGGACAAGATAAATATATGCTGAAAATGCCGTGTCACTATGGCATCACTAATCATGTGAAGTTTTCTAAATTTTTGGGTACACAAAAATACGAAAAAGGTTATAAATCTACGACATATATATATATACAGTAATAAAGCTGGAGCAGCTAGAACAGTTTTGGGACTGTCATCACGGGAGCCATGCCATTGGGAGGCAATTGCATTCAGGTCATGCAAATACAAATGTTTATCAAAGTTTAAAGGTGAACTGACACGGTTTGTAAGGTACCCTGAAACTTTACTTCCATAAAGTAAAAACATGAAGGAAGCAAGTGTTTCAAAGAAATCTTTGCAGGAATTGGTAAAAAGTTTAAAGCGGTGAATTTTGACAGACAGGAGATGGGCTAGCATATAGGCGAACCTGCTTACTTGATTACCCCGTCGAACTTTATATGCTAATGACATTATTTACTATTTTCCAGAGAGATTTTGTTGCAATACTTGCTATCTTGATGGTTTCTCTTCATGTCACAGACAGAATCCCTGTCGCTGCATTGCAGAGCAGCCAGTAAAGTTTTTTTAAAGTTTCCTAAATTTCTGAACGGAAGAAAGAATAATGGCGATTTTGCTGACGGTGGGTTGCAAAACTTATCCAATGCTGTATTATATGGGCAAGAGCGAAGGAAATTAAGCCAGTTTTGGTGTTTTATTATACCTGCAGAAATCGTAAAAAATGATCGGGATTCGTTCTGGAATTATTTCTTATTGGTCCGTCGGAGGTCCATATAATGTCGGCTATATTGCAAAAAGAAACTTTTCGAAGCGGAAGCTTGCTTTATAAAACGTCTGCACATAAACTAGATGGAAAATACACATTTACAACACAGGATAGAGAGACCAGCAAATATTCTGGCGAAAACAAATAAAGTTATCGCGCAGGCGAACAAGAGGACCTATTTCGTGTATGTGTACCGTTCTCACAATCACAGACTCGTAAAAGTGCAGCTGGACTAAAAATCCATTTTCTGTTGCGTTTAATACTTTTCCTCGGTCGTATATTTGAAGAAAGCGGAGTTGCGCGATTCCGCCCGTTTTTCATTAAAATGCCCATTCTGCACACACACACACACATATATACAAGGAGGCAAATTAAATATCCTTTAGGGGTTGTCTGTTTTGCTAGCGATTGCGTGGTTCTTTGTTACTTTTTCAATTATTTGAGGCGCGTGGCGCGCGATAATGCGATAACAATCGTTTGAAAAATTGATCGTGCGTATATATGTTTAGTCTATATACAGTATATCTTGTAGGTGCTTTCATCGACGGAAGAAAAGAGGTAAAAAGCAAATGGTATAGACGAACAGTCTCTGTGATAGCTTTGTGAGCAGTTAAAGATCGACCTTGCGTGAAATTCGCTCGCCTCTTTTACACATAGGAACCAAAAGCAAGTGCCCGTTTTGGTCCGTTTCATGTTATATAAGTTATACATTTCCACTTACGTTTTCGAGTTTATGTTGCATGCACCAAGGTACCTATAGAAATTTGTCCGCAGGTTCATATACAAGTTTGGTCAAAACACAAGTTTGGCTGCAGTGATTATGAGCAGGCATACACTATGCTTCCACTTTTATTTCACCTCTCCCAGTTTTAATTTTCCAGACCAGTGAGTTGGCAAATACATCAAAAGTGAAAAAAATAGGCAAAATTTTAGGCTGCATTAGTAAGCCATTTAAAATATACACGGTAAAGCATATAATGTGCAGGGACTATTGAAGTCCAAGCTAAATTCTAGATTTTGGAACAAATAACATTTATGTCCAAACTAGATAACAAGAAAACAATTCATTCATTATATGAATGTGAAAAACTCGACCATTAGTTTCCAGAAATACACTCTGCTCCTAAAAAACCTTGAAGCAATGTGGAATGGATTAATAAAAAGTAAGGCACCATAATCTTTAAAACGACGTTCAATGTCATAACCGAATTGAAAAAAAATAGTTTAATTGCTTTAGTGGTTATGCAATGACAATTTGTCGCCTATTTCACATAAGCATTGCAAAGCAGAAGCCATTTTGGAATTCCCTATTGACACATCTGCTTTTGACATTATACGTCATGTGAGAATGAAGGCAGTATTCAAGGCAAGAATGAGCAATGTCGTTCATTAATTTCCAGCATTTTCTGTTTCAATTGATGTGATCATGACTGGGGAATTTCTTATTGCCTTATTATGGGATTGCAGACTTTACTTTCAATAATATGAGCTCAGAAAAGCTAGATTAATAGTCGAGCACCAGTATACAGTATATGTGGGCTATCCGGAAAGTATTAGCCGTTTTTTATTTAAAAATACAAATCTGCAGCTGTAATGCCAAATGTTAATTAACAAAACGGTAACTTGCATTTTATACTATATTCAAAAATGTATTACCGCATTTTTAAAGTGTTTCTAAACCCTAGAAAAAAATTACTGCGATGCTATGGTCCTTCCATTAAGAAAGTTTGACCTAGTTTGAAATGTCAAACTTTTAACAAACGGCATACAGGTCACCTAACAGATGTGAGCAGAAATTATCAGTAAAGGGAACAAATTTTTACTGTCTTTAGGAATTGACCCAATATTTTATGGACGTTATTTTTCTTAGGGTCAAGAAACAATTTCACATAAGATCATAATTTTAAACAGTGCTTTAATATGCATGTTAAACTTTCTCTTATTGAACATTTGATATTACAACACCTTCGGGTTTTAAAATTAAAAGCGGTTAAAGGAGAACTGAACTGGTTTTGTAACCCCCCTTGAAACTTTCTCCAGTAGCTGAAAACATGTCAGTAAACACGTTGGCAGTGTCAGACAATTTTTCTAAAATTTATTCGCAGTGCGATATTTGCGATTTGCGCCAGCTAAAATTATGTCATCGGAGGCAAAACGTTCGATTTTGGCCGAATTTAGCATTGAAAGTTCCGCGAGTTCCTAAACCACGCCTCTTTCTGTCTACGTCATTGCTCAGATTTCTTAACATATCTAACATATCTTCGTATTACGAAACGGGAAGAGGCAAACAGTTTCTTTTTACTTCATCTTCATGTTTATCGAAGAAAATTGGTAGGTCAAAAACCAGTTCAGTTCTCCTTTAATACTTTCTGGATAGCCTACGTAAGTACTATGCCATCTTAACAGACCTGTGCATCAATGCCTTAAACATCACCTAACTGCTCTTGTTCACAGTAATCAAAATTCATGGCATTACTATGTAGATGATATGTCACAACTCTGTCACGTATTGTTGAATATGTTGCACGTGAGGTTCGTCACATGAGAGCGGATTTATCATTGGTCATAACTCGCAGACTGCTCAAGCGAGCAGCACAACTGGGAGCATTTTCCCAACTGTCAACAGGCGTAAAAACTTGCTTTGGCACATATTGTCAGGTAGAAGAACCTCTCCAGCGGCCAACCATAAATAGCTGGACACAAGTTGTGACGTCATGCGTGCAACTTTGACAATCTTGTGCTCTGTGGTTGGAGCACTTCGCGCAGTCTTACCCATTTCGCGGAACCTTAAATGAAATAAATGTCAGCGACGACTATCGATTCTGTGAATAAACCTACAGCTTTGTTTTCTGTTTTCTAGCAGTTTGAATTTTATTCGAATATTCGTATTTATTATTATCCATATAACATATTTTTAACTTGCCTATTATATTTTAGTTATGGGCAACCACAACTAATAAATCCCCACGAATATGTGTGAATAATAAAGGAAATAAAGCATTAAGTATTGAATGCCAATTTGCAAAATTGCACAAGGTCTTAATTTTATTTAATTGGCAGACATTTCGAGCGCTACTTTATTACTTGCGCCTTGGTTGTTCAATAAAAACCCAGAAAAGTTTGTTCTTCGCACAAGTACGTTACATAGCACCGAAATGTTTATACAGCTGCCCAAACACTGTCGATGGTCAATATACGAATGCACGCATGCAGGGCAAATATTGAATGTCATTTGTCTCTGAGCACATGTAATGTATGTGTGCATACATAGCTCTATATATGAAGGTTTTTATTATAGGGCCTTGCTAATTATATGGTCCCTGACACAAGCAAGAATCTCGCGTGTTAAGTTTCAGGATAAGAGCCAACGCATAACAGCTATAGCGTGCTCCAAAATAACTTGCTGGTTTTTATGAGCTTTCTAAAGGAATTCCATGGAAGTGTTTGTCGTCGCTCTAGTAGGCATAGGTGGGTTTTAAATTTGCCATTAAATGTACGATATTACAATGGTAACGCCGTAAAGCTCTTGTTCAATATACAATACAAGTCATCCAGTAAAGTCCGCAATCGAAAAATCATGGCCATTTTAGATGGAAAATGAACTTCTCCTTTTACAGCAAAGCATTAAATTAATCACCCGATCGTAGAATATATAAAACAATTGCTATTCAAAGGTGATTCAGCAGACATTGATCAAACACTAACTCCTTGAGCACTTGTCAATTATGATGAAAATGCTAACCTAAGTATTTTAGACTTTTAGCAGAGCATGACGAAACGATGATTACTGTAAGGGCTATTAAAGTCGTGCACAGGCGTTTCAGAACAACGATGTAGCTCTATCAGTAATGCAAAACGAGCTGAAAAGTATTTTTTTCGTAAGAAAATTACTCTTTTATTCTAGGATTCCCAACATGGGTCTCAAAGGGTGTAAATTTCCGTTTTCTGGGGGTTTTTCAACGATATTGCACTTTTGAATATTTTTTATATCCTTAAGTAATCCATCTAGACTATGCATATACCCTTAAATTTTTAAGATATTATATTAAATACAAAAATTGAAAAAATTCCGGAATCATGCTTGCCCCTTATACCACATCCCAGGTTTTACTGTTCCTCCAATTTGCTCTCAGGATTTTATCCGAATTAATATGGACCATATCATGTGATAAGGGAATGTCTACAGCTAATAATAAGAGTATACAGAAATGGAGATAATGGAGAAACAAGAGATGCCTTTGAGAGATGATAGGTCAGGATTAAGCAGGCAGCTAGAGGGAGGCAGGTAGCACAAGGAAGCGAACGTAAACGAATGCAACAAGTAACTAACTCCAAATGAATCAGAGTAGAAAAGGGGTGCAGAAGACACATTAGGTGGGTAGCTGAAGAAGAGAGTTAGAAAAGGATAGCATCAGGAACAGGTGAGAAGAATATCAGAGAAATATCTTATAAGGTGTACTGAGAGTGAACGTCAGTAACCGAGTGCAAATAAAGTGAGCTCAATGCAATGAAGTGAATTGAGTATGTGAACAATATGAGCAATGGCTCTATTGTGATTTAAGTGTTGATAGGAACTGAATTAGTTGATGGTAAACACGTGTAAAATTTAAAATTACGTTTATTATGTAACAGTTGAGCATATTGCAATGTAATTTGTAAGAACTTCATAATTAACAATTGGAAATAATATATCAATGCTGAGAAACAGCAAATATCAACCAGAAGTAATGTAGATTAATTTAAAGGAGAACAGAAAGGTGAAATCGCGATTGCACAGATTTGCATGTGAACGTGAGATTAGTTAGTTTAATCACTAGTATACTCTGTAAAAATAATCCGGAATTTATTACTTACACGGTTGATCAGGATTGAAATGCCGAAGTCGGCCGAAGAAGGTACCTCCCACGATTCTGCGTTTGTGACATCACGTTTTAGCGTTAAGCATGCGGGAGTAGATACGGCCAAGGTACGGCGCTTCAGTTTATGACGTTTAGAACGATTATGACGTCAGAATGTGGTAAAAATCCGTTAAGAACGGCCTCAACTTTTCCGTTTTATATTGCCATAGGTAAATTTTTGTCGTAAAAACGGATGTCGTAACTAGTTTCCTCGACATTAAATGCATCAGCAGTTAAAGATTGAAGCCTGGTAAGGAAAAGCTTTCTGTTCACCTTTAATGTCGTTGATAAAGTTATTATTTTTATCATTTGTCAAATACATTCAAATGTCATTTTGCAGCTTTAATTCAAAATCCAAAGAGTCTTCCCAAATGTATAATTTGACAATTTTGTTAACTATGGTTGTGTACACATGTATTTCGTACATTTTATTAGTTTGCAATTTTGCCAGAACACTAGCGGCCCACGACCCACTGAAACTAGCCACTGATCTAACTGCTCACCTGCTAGAACGCGGCCACTACCACAAAGTGGTACATTCTTAAACCATCCACTGACCTACCTGCGTACCTGCTAGAAGGGGGTGTCGATATCACCACCACACAGAATGTTGTGTGGTGTCCATGCAATTTGAAAATGTACATGACAAAGTACAAGTGATGTTTGTAATATGTAATAATTGATGAGATTCCCAACAAAACGCATGTAATCCTTGTACATTCAGCACTCAAAAAATTTCTTGTACGGTTCATTTTGTAGAATGTTAATATAAATGAGACAGTTGTTTTCATTCTTTTACATAATATAAAATCGTGTGTTATTAGACAAAGTCTTAAAACGTTACCACACATTTGCAACACCCACTTCTGGGGAGTGTATTGCTATTGGTCAATCTACATTGATGGATTAATTAAAAATAAAATAAAATAAGAATTATAATTAATAATGGCCCACCGCACCTTCAGTATAGTGGTGCCCTCATGGTGGTGGTGGCCCTCACAGTGGTGGTAGCCCCCACGGTGGTGGTAACCCTCACGGTGGTGGTGACCTTCATACCATAATCCATCACAGTGAGGGTCTGTGGGGACCTTCACAGCTAACTGTGAGGGAAATTTCCAACAGGGGAGGAGGGGGACCGGAAACAAAAGTTAAACAAAACTAGGCAAAACCGTACAACTTGTTCCGGAAATACACCAACGATGAAAAGGTATACAAAACTAAAACATCAGCCGGGTCCCAAACTATAGGCACCCAACAAAACGAAAAACGCACGAGCCAACCTGGCATCTGAACCGTTATACACCCTGGGGCACCTTACTTGGTCGCACACAGGGGTCGAAGCTACTCATAAACTAAACAGAGCGAAACGAACAAGTGCTCCAAACGAACAAAAACGAACCCACTATAGACCTAGGGAAGTTCCTCTTCTGCAGCATCCTCAGCCACAATAGCCAACCCCTCCGCATCCGCGGCGACGTTGCTGTCCTTCCAAGACTCATCAATCATTAAACGATTCGGATCCTCTTCCTTATCAGCCAGGAGGTCATCGTCCTCAGCAGTGCCGGTCGGGACTTGGTGGTTTCCATCAGGGAACTCCTCATCAGGAGCAGCCATCGCTTCGGAGAAGCTGGCAGTGAGAGCAGCCACAGGTGACTGCACTGGCGACGCAGAAGCCGGAGCGAACTCCCGCAGTTCCTCCACAGCTGCCCGGATGGGCGATGGCAGTGGCTTCGGCGAAATCTCTATATCACTGGAGACGGCAGCCGGACGGCCGCAGAAAGGGACGGTGGACAGCACTGGGCTGTCCGCCATGGATACCTGTGCCGCCGAGCAGGCCTGGTAGCGAACGACAGAACCGCACACCAACAACGTGACATCAATGACCGAAAAACGGCAATCGACAGTGAAAACGCAAAAACCAGGACAAAACCATGTCCAGCAACACCATAGAATCGAGCCAACCCCACGGGGAAGGCAACGACCCCACCGGCGGCCACCTAGCACCGAAAACACTTTAAATCGGTGCTGGCGGCCGCTCCACCAAAGGCAGCCACGCAACGCAGGTGGCGCCAAATCTAAAACCAGCGTCATACGCAAACGGCGCAAAACTCAAACAGCGTCGTATACCAACGATGCAACAAGGAAAACCCGTGCCGTATACCCACGGCGCAAGATACAAAACTGCACCATACGAAAATGGTACAAAATGCAAGTCATCGCTGTTTGAAAACGGCGAACAAATTCAAAACCACGCCGTACCCAAACGGCGCAACATAGCAAACAGCGCCAAACACGAACGGCGCCAAATCCAAACCAGCGCCGAACACGAACAGCACTAAGGTTGTATCAGCACCGAGACCAAACTGCGCCAAATTTGAATCGGCGCCGTATACCAGCAGGAACCGAATCCAACAGCGCCGAAACCAAACAGCGCAAAGCACTAAACAGCGCCGTAACCCAACGGCGCCAAAGCAAAGCAGCGCAGTGATCAAGCGGCACAAACCGTAAAGCCGCGCCAAACTCAAACAGCGCAAAACACAAAATGGCACCGTAAGACAAACGGCGCCACATGCAAACCAGCACCGGAAGACAAACGGTGCGAAATCAAACCAGCGCCGAAACCAAACAGCGCAAAACCCAAACGGCACCACAGAACAAGTGGTGCCAAACAGGGTCAATGGCAGCATCCAGCCACCACAGGCAGCCGTCCCTCTGCACAGGCAAAACATAGCAATGTTCGCCACCAAGAGGAAGCAACCACCACAAGCAGAAACCGAAAGCTATCCGGGCTGCGAGCAGCAGGGCCAACCAGGTCCAAACCCAACAAGGACCATGTCCCCAACACCACCATGCGCATTGACAAACCAGCCAGAGACTGTCGAGAAGGCACCACCTTCCGACATGCTTCACACCCGCGGCAGTAATGGCCGACATCACTTTGGATGTCGGACCAGGTAGGGTCAATGCAGACACGATGGGATGCATTAGCCGCAACGTAGTAACCAGCCAACAGCACATCAAGGCACCGCAAGTCGGAGCCGTAATGCCTGTGGGGCAACAATCGTCCAGAGTCTGGAACACCACCGAATCACTAACGCTGGGTGGACATACTTGAGTAGCAGGCCGCGGTCCGTCACACACCCTTCAGCAAAGGTGGTCACCTTCAGGACCAAGGGAACATTGGACCTATGCGCACCCTCACCTGAAGATCTCTCACAGCGGCCAAGAAATGGCCAGTTTCTTGAGCCTCGAGGACCTCACCTCGTGTCGGACACCCGGACCTGCCACCTGCCATGACCGTCATCATGTGGACATCCACCTGGATAACAATGGGGCCCCTCTACCGTCCCCTGGTAGGCACACCCCGCGTTCAAAATCAAGCCCATCACCCCCTTGAAGGTTTTAAGATAATGCGTAGCTACCAGACTCGTGGAAACTGTCCGGACATCAATTACAATGCCCCGCACCTGAAGGTCAAGGGCCGACACGCCAACTGGCCTACAGGGTCCTTCAGTTCACGTAGCCACCACAACGCACTATGGTCGGTGGCCACGGCAAACAGGTCACATCCAAATACATATGGATAGACCAAAACACAGCCATACATCATACCCACACCGCAGAAAAATGGCCGAATTTCGCGCTAACCACGCGGAAACATGGCCGAACCAAAGGCCAAAACACCGCACCAACAGCGCGGAAACATGGCCGAACCAACGGCCAAAACACCGCACCAACAGCGTGGAAACATGGTCGAAACAACGGCCAGACTGTGTGCCAACAGCGCGGAAACACAACTGAAACAACGGCCAGACGTGGCGTGAGCTGCACCGAAACACAGCAGCAGCAGCTGTCTGAGCCCCACAATAGCAGCACAGAACACGGCCAAAACAACAGCCAGACTGTGTGCCAACATTGCGGAAACACAACCGAAATATCGGCCGGACCTCGCGCGAGCGGCGCTTAGACACAGCAGCAGCAGCTGCCGGAACGCCGTATGGAACACAGCCGAAATCCAGCCAGACGTCGCGCAGACAGCACGGAAACCCGGCCGGAACGTTGCGCTAACCACGCGGAAACATGGCCGAACCAAAGGCCAAAACACCGCACCCACAGCGCGGAAACATGGCCGAACCAACGGCCAAAACACCGCACCAACTGTGCGGAAACATGGCCGAACCAACGGCCAAAACAGCGCACCAACAGCGCGGAAACCCGGCCGAAACGTTGCGCAAACCACGCGGAAACATGGCCGAACCAAAGGCGAAAACACCGCACCAACAGCGCGGAAACATGGTCGAACCAACGGCCAAAACAGCGCACCAACAGCGCAGAAACCCGGCCGGAACGTTGCGCTAACCACGCGGAAACATGGCCGAACCAAAGGCCAAAACACCGCACCAACAGCGCGGAAACATGGCCGAACCAACGGCCAAAACAGCGCACCAACAGCGCGGAAACATGGCCGAACCAACGGCAAAAACAGCGCACCAACAGTGCAGAAACCTGGCCGATCCATCGGCCAAACACCGCACCATCAGCGCGGAAAAATTACTGAACCAACGGCCAAAACAGTGCACCAACAGCGCGGAAACAAGCCCGAAACACCGGCCAGCCAGTGTGCCAACAGCACGGAAACACAACCGAAACAACGGCAGGAGATCGCGCGAGCGGCACCGAAACACAGCAGCAGCAGCTGCTGGAACGACGCACGGTACACAGCCGAAAACCGGCAATACGTCGTGCAGACAGCGCGGAAACCTGGCCGGAACGCCACACCAATGGCGTGGAAACATGGCCGAGACACCGGCCAGACAGTGAGCCAACAGCGCGGAAACACAGCCAAAAACAACGGCCGGACCTGGCGCGAGCGGCGCCGAGACACGGCAACAACAGCTGCCGGAACGCCACCGGAACGGCACGGAGTAGGCCGAATCCACGGTCTCCCCCAGCATGGAGTCTGTCTGTTGACACAACCCAAAAATTGCAGGGAAAAGCGCTAAACCACAGCCAAAACAGGCCAAAAAGCGCGCGAAATCGGCGCAACCACGTCCGAAACCACGGCCAAAACAGGCCGAAAAGCGCGCGAAATCGGCACAACCACGGCCAAAACAACGGCCGAAAAAGAGCGGGAAAACCGCTAAAACATGGCCGAAAACACGGCCAAAAGCGCGCGAAAACGACACTAATAAGTGCGCGAAAACGGCGCTACCACGGCCGAAAAAGAGCGGAAAAACCGCTAAAACGTGGCCGAAAACACGGCCAAAATCGCGCGAAAACGACACTAATAAGCGCGCGAAAACGGCGCTACCACGGCCGATAAAGAGCGGAAAAACCGCTAAAACGTGGCCGAAAACACGGCCAACAAGCGCGCGAAGACGACGCAAAATGCGCGCGAAATCGGCGCAAAACACTGCCAAAACCGAGGCCGAAAAGAGCCGGAAAAT
>JAVBJR010001144.1:0-2513 GCA_031546965.1 Dysgonomonas sp. | reverse complement strand
CATTTATTGGTCAAATCAAACGGGACGAAATTCCGATGCATGAAACCTATTCGTCCAAGCATGAAACAAGAGTTACAGCAAAGTTGCACCACTCGGTTGCGATCGAAAACCGTTGGCGATGGAGCGGGACAGCTACCGCTTCCCGTTCCGGTAGCGGGAGCAGTCTCGCGGCGTCGTAAACGTTGCGAAACCGCTACCATGCCGTACGCAATTATAGAATGTATTTTTACATGAAACTTAAGATTCACGCATCGGAATTTCGTCCCGTTTGATGTGATCAATAAACGTGAAAGTCTATTATTTTTCTGTACATTGTTTTCATTTTTAGAAGCGATACTTTGGCCATTTGGAGTGTTGGCGTGCGTCGCTCTACACCAAAATCGGCCAACTTCAGGATTTACTGTAGCCGAATATATGGACCCAACATCCAAAACAAAATATGTGAAAAAAGGTTAAGTTATCCCTTTATTTAATTGCATTTATTTTGCTAATATACAATGTTTTGCTTTTTTATTTCCAATTTTAGACGACGACCAACTTTTCCGTTTAGCCCCGCCCACCGCGTTCACGTGATCTCTGATGCTCTACCTTAAACGTGATCAAAACAATGGTTGCTACATGAAATGACCATGCACTGAAGGTATTTTTCTTAGGGTCAAGAAAAACTTTTAAATTGCAGTTAATATTTAAAAAAATAGTTTACGAAGCATGTTCAATGTCTCCGTTAATACGAGGCTCATTTCAAAAATAAGGGCTGATTGAGTAGAAATCAAAAACCAATTAACGGAAAAATATGTCTCTGTTGTTTCAAACATATACATCACCGCTTTATTTTACAGTGTTGTCACCATAATTTTCAAAGCCCCTTGGACACCGTGAAAAATGTTTTTAAAGCTCCCCGCAAAAAATTCCGCCGCCTGTGAATTAAAAATTCCAAATGTAGTGACCGAAATTGGCAAGTAGCCATCAAGTTTTCAACGTGTGTGACCTTGAGTGCAGATGGGTGTGTAAACCAGCAACCTCTGAAGTTGTGAAAATTCATCAATAAAGAGTTGAAATCGGCAGTGATGGACTGGTTTAACTTGCAGGCGGCGGAATTTTATTCAGCGGGCTTAAAAAACCTTATTTACAGTGTCCATGGGGCTTAAAAAATTATAGTGACTACTCTGTAAAATAAAGTGGTGATGTATAAGTTTGAAACAAACGAAACGTCTTTTTCCGTTAATTGGTTTTTGATTTCTACTCCGGGCCATCGGCCCTTACTTTTGAAATGAGCCTCGTAATATTAATTTGACTTTTCTACATATTTTTATTTAAAATTAAAAAGACGGACAATAATTTCCAGATAGGTCTTGTACTTGTATTTTGGCTAAAGGATCCTCAAAGTGCTTTCCGTTTTGGGCAAACAATTTTGCTGTAAGTTGACTAAAACCTAACCGAATTGCAATGAAATCATGAAACAATACTTGCTTGCATGTGGGAAGAATTTCTCAATGTAAATTAAAACTTTTTGCACAGCGTTTCCAATCCACAATTAATTAATTTCCCATTTGATTGTGACTCCTAAAATAGCAGACAAATTATTTTCATAATGATAGGTTTAAATGATATAGGTTTAAAAGTTAGAGACGCGATGACCTTCAAGGAAAGGTCAAAGGTCAAGAATTCGGATGCCATTCAAAAGCGCCATGGCCACTTCCTATTTGCTCCCATTAGCAGAATTTGAATATATGGTCCCGTTTGCATGCTAAAAACAAGGATGTGTATGGGGGAATGATGTGAATGCCAGCTAAATGGATCAAAGAGGCGATGCTTTTTCCGCCAGGTAGCGCTATATGTCCAAGGAGGTTAGAGTAGGTATGGAGAGAGCATGAGGGGGAAAAACCGAAGTCGATTGTACCCTGATTTGAGGCTAAACTTCCAGGGAAGTAGCTGCAATGTCACGCGACTCATGTGTAGTGCAGGCAAGTGTCCATCATCGGTTAAGCCCACTTGCAGAACAAGCAATGGTGCATTTTTAAATGGATTGTGCAACAATTGTGAGAAAAAATACTAACATTTAATAAACATTTATGAATGCATTGCATGATAATACAACCCCTGGCAAAAAGTGTTCGAACAAGCACTATGCAGCGGGAAATCTGTGCTTTGACAATTTATTTACGGTAGAAAACGTTTTCTGAGGTCGAAAACAAATATTGTATCTGATACTGCACTTATCGACAGACATTTTGTAATATTTCCAAAACGATTCGTCATACCAATTGTATGTAAATAAATAAACCGCAAGACCATGTGTGGAAAAAAGTAACTGAACATGCAAAACTGTGGAAATAAGTATTCGAACAGTATCATTAATCATTGGTTAAAAATTATTTTGTCTTGAATTTCTGCTTTTAAATGTTGTGGCGTAGAGTCTACAAGTAACCGACAGTAGTTTGTGCCAAGTACGTTGAGCCCAGGGTTTTACAATTGCATCCAACAATTATTACTTATTTGTTGGGGTTTTTCAC
>JAVBJR010000663.1:0-10278 GCA_031546965.1 Dysgonomonas sp. | reverse complement strand
CTAATACGTTCCCTACAACTGCGATCGAATAAGAATACGGCTTTGGTATATTTTTCCGATCACGGTGAAGAGGTGTATGAAACTCGCGAGTTTGCAGGGCATGCCTACGAAAAGGTGTCGACTTCGATGTGCGAAATACCCGTGTTGGTATGGTTTTCTCCCGATTTTAGGAGAGAGCGTGCAGATTTAGTCTTAGATACAAAACGAAGTTATTCAACATCCGACTTTGTATTCAGCTTATCTGACTTGGCAGGACTACAGTATAAGGATTACGACGACAAAAGGAGCATTTTCTCCATGCAGTTTGCACCCAAAGAACGCTATGTGGGCGAGCTTACATACGGTGAGGTAAAAGCGAGAAGTAACGAGAAATAAACAGCTCGAAGTCCCACTCGACCTCCCCAAAGGAGGAAGACGCAGCCTAAACCCATAAAAACTGATTATTTTATTATCGAAGACTGTAGGGGCGTATTGCATACGCTCAGTATTTTAGTTCCCGGGCATATGCAATACGCCCCTACAACGTACTCATAAACAGGGATATCTTTTCCATATGTACCCCCTAGGTGTAGTCAGATCACTCCAAATTTATATCTTTTCCTTGATAAAAGTCTAGTATCTTACTTCTGAATACAAAATCATATTTAGCCTGTATCTGTTCCGATTTGCTGCTTATCAGCTTAGTTTGAGCTTCGTTATACTCAAATACGCTCGATTTACCTATCTGATATCGTTCCTCTGCATACTTAAATGATTCCGAAGAGGCATCAAACGCCTTCTCGGTAGACATATATTTGGCTTGTGCTGCCGTAGCATTCTGATAGGCTTGCTGTATCTCTTTATAGAGGTTTAGTTTTACATTCTCAAGTATCAATTGCTGATTTTCAATATTCAAATGAGCTTGACGCACTCGATTACGGGTTTGGAATCGATCAAAAATAGGAATACTGAGACTAAAGCCAAATTGCATATTGTAATTTTCTTTCAATTGGTCGGCAATAGAAGCATTGCTAATTTTACTATCATACACATGACCAATATTATTTGAATATCCTGCTTGAAAGGTGAGTGTAGGCCAATACCCTGCTTCAGCAACTTTCAATGATTTTTTTGTACTCTCCAAATTAAATTCGGCTTCCTTTACATGAGGTCTTTTTTGGACTGCATCAGAATATACGATGTCAGGTCTTACCAATCCAGCTAATACATCTTCAACCATTACAGTTTCGGTCAATTGAGGAGCCTCGACATCAAAACTCTCTGTATCTTGAAGATTAAGCACTTGAGTCAAATTCAACAAACTTAGTCTAAGGTCATTATCCGATGTCGTAACATTTAGTTGATCTTTAGCCAATTGTGCTTTTATATCGTACAATTGAGATTCAGCAACTTTACCTGTTTCAACCAAAATACTTGTTCTATTAACTTGCTTTTGTGTCAAAGATACCTGCTCTTTGAAAACTTTCAATATCTCTTTCTTAAATAAAACATCCAGAAAATAAGATGCAATTTGTAACTCCATATTTTCTTTTGCCTTATCCAAGCCAGCCATAGCAGCATATAAACTCTGCTGATTGGCTTTTATCTGATTGGATATACGAAATCCGGTAAAAATAGGAATACCGGTTGACACCGAAAGGCTGGTTAGAGATGCTGTTTGTGCCACTCTGGTTCCGGTAAGAGGATCACCCGAACGCCCAAAATTAAAGCCTTGATTAACCGATGCTCCCAAATCGGGCAAACGTTGATTCTTGCTCGAATTCAAATCAATTTCAGCCCCTTTAACCGCTAAATCTTGCTGTTTGATTTCTATATTATGCTCTACCGCATAATCAATACATTGCCTCAATGACCAAGCCGATTGACTTTGGATGCTAAAACTCAACAATAAACAACTTACAGCTATAATATATTTTTTCATAGAGTTATATCGTGTTTTAGGAATAAGTTAACGAGTAGACGGGTAAACAAGTTTACAAGTCGGGGTTACCGATTAACAGACAGACTTACTATTTTATTTGGCAATATTATTTTTTATGTTCTTCGGGTTTCTCTTCTTTTTCGTCCTTTTCATTGCCTCTGATTTTTTGACCTTTGGCTAACCCCGATTTTACTTCGATATTAATACCGTTCGACAAACCAACTTTTACGTGTTTCTTCTCAAAAACCTGTTTAGGGGTATCTTGTGTGAGTACATACACATACGCCGAATCGTTACTGAAAGACACTGTACTTTCGGGTACCATCAATACTTTTTTGGCATTAGCCACCATTATCTGTGCATTGGCACTATAACCGGCACGTATATCCATGGTATCGGTAATTTGAGCTGCTGCTTTTATTTCAAAAAGAATAGCCCCGTTTTCTTCAACCCCTTTGGGTGCTACATACTCTAATATGGCATCAAATTTTTTGTTTTCGATAGCTCCGATAGACAATTTTATAGGCATTCCGGTATGAATGCGACCCACTTCGGTTTCATCTACTTTTCCGATAAAAATCATGTCGCTCATATTAGCAACTGTGGCGATGGTAGTTCCTTCATTGAAATTGTTCGCCTGAATTACCGAGTTACCTACTTTTACCGGTATATCCAGAATCATACCATCAATAGTAGAACGAATTTGCGTATTACTGTATTTAGCCGTCTTTTTAGAAACTCCCGTACGGATAATATCTAATTTATCTTTTGCATTTTCGGTATCTTCCAGAGCCTTTTTATAATCAGCCTCAGCCTTATCCATTTCTTCTTTGGCTATAACACCTTTCTCGAATAGCGCTTTCTGACGGTTGTAGTCGGCAGTAGATAAATTCAGGTTTATTTTTGCAATATTCAGTTGCGATTCGGACGAACTTAGCGATGCCGATTCGGGTACAACTTGTATTGTAGCAATTACTTCTCCGGCTTTTACTTGCTCTCCGGCTACTTTTGTTATGGTCTGAATAATTCCAGCAATTTGAGGTTTGATGAGTACTTCGTCACGAGGCGAAACCTTTCCTGTCGCAACAGTATTATTTTCGATATCCCCTTCTGTAACTTCGGCAATCTCATAAATAACCTCTTTGGGCTGGCTTTTTTCCCACAGGAAATAAAAAACACCTACTACTATAACTGCGATAAGAACTACTCCGATTATACTGAAGATTCTCTTCACAGGACTTTTCTTTTTTGTGTAACTTTCCATATCTATTTGATGTTTATTTATTGTCTATTTTATCAGCCCCACTCTGCCTCCCCAAAGGCGAGGAGTAGCACCCTCTCTGTGTCTCCTCCCCTTTGGGGAGGCAGGGTGGGGCTCAATTCTTATTCTTCTCTTATTGCATCAATTGCCTTAATGCTCAAAGCCCGCAGAGCCGGCATTAATCCGGCAAAAAGCCCGCAAGCTATAAGTATTGTCATCGAAATAAGAGCCGTACTAAAAGATATAAAAGGTGGTACAAAGAACATATCTTCGCTAGCTCCTCCCCGCATTGCCGTACTTATCATCTCCAGAATAACTACCCCGAAAAACAAGCCTGCAAACCCGGCTATAAAAGTAAGTATAAAGCTCTCGCTCACAATTTGAGAAACTATCGTGAGTGGCTTTGCTCCTAAGGCTCTGCGCACCCCGATCTCACGGGTTCGTTCACGCACCGTAACAAGCATGATATTACTAACGCCAATAATCCCCGAAAGTAGAGACCCAAGTCCTACAATCCAAATAAGCGAATTAATCCCTAAAAATAGATTGGCAAAGGTTTTAAATTCTTTTTCAACGTTAAAACTCCGAACCGCTTTTTCGTCATTCGGTGCAATATTATGATTGGTTTTTAATATCGTTTTTATCTGATCCTCCAATGTGGCAACCGACATGCCTTCTTTAGCCGTAGCTCCCATAAAGTGGATTATATCGCCCTGATTAAAGGCTTTCTGCATAGTTGAGAACGGAATATATACTGATGTTTTGGCATCGCCTCCGATTTGAGCTTGCGAATTGGGACGAACAACACCAACTATCTGAAAATAGATACCATTTACACGGATATAAGCTCCTACAGGATTTTGTCCGCTATCAAATAAATTTTCGGCAATAGTTTTGCCAACAATCGCTACTTTGCTTACATTTTTAATATCCAAATCATTAAACAGCCGACCTTTCAGTACTGTTTGTGTCTGTATTTTAAACTGATCGGGATACACTCCCATAACTTGTGCAGAGGTCGATTTACGTCCTATCACCACATTTTTAGAAGAGCTTGCGCCAAATAACATGGGTGATATATATTCTAAAGCAGTTGCTTTTTGTTTTATGATTTCGAGGTCGCGGTTGTTCATATTCCAAGAACGTCCTTTTCGATAGCCTTTATATGGTTCGCTGGTTACATTGTTAAAGAAAAATCCCGAATTTGTAGCAAATCCTTTGACATTCTTCTCCATGCCTCCTTGCAGGGCATTACCTGCACCTATCAAGAAGACTAACATAAATATCCCCCAAAAGACACCGAATCCGGTCATCACACTTCGCATCTTGTTTGCGGTGATGGTATTCCATATTTCCTGCCACTTATCTAAATCGAACATAGTTTTTTAGAGTTTACAAGTTAACGAGTAGACTAGTAGACAAGACAATATGCAAATAAAAACATGCACATTGCTACATCTGTATATCATAATATTGGCACATTTACTCATTTTCAAATTATTAATTATTCCGCACGCATAGCTTCGATAGGACTAATGCTTACAGCTCTTTTTGCAGGAACATATCCGGCGAACACACCCGATATGATCAGTACTGCGGTTGCTGCCAAAACGATACCTAAATCAACGGTCGGATCCTTAAAGATCGTAGGTCCTCCCTCTGTAGAAGCAGGAGCCATTCGCATTCCTTCGCTTATCAACTCGGTAAGCCCTACACCTATTACCATTCCGATGTATCCAAATGCGGTGGTTATAAGGATCGATTCTAGCAACACCAATTTCAATATAGCATACGGGGTTGCTCCTATTGCCTTGCGAATACCAAATTCACGAGTTCGCTCTTTCACGGTTATAAGCATAATATTGCCCACACCTACAATACCTGCAATAAGGGATGCAATACCTACAATCCAGATAAATATGGTTATACCTCCAAATATAGCGTCGGTTTGCACTGCGTCTTCAGCCGTGTTATTCACCCAAATAGCTGATTGGTCTTTAGGATCAAAACTATGCAAAGCCCCCAATTTTTCTCTAAGTCTTTCTACAAAAGCTTCGTTTTGAGGCATAGAGGTAAGCCCCTTGACTGTAAAATCAATCCGATCTACCTTATATCCCTGTCCATAAAGACTTTGAGCTGTAGAAAACGGAGTAAAGGAAGGTACATTGGTACGTCCTGTTTCATCAGCATATACACCAATCACCTGATAAGCAATTCTATCGGAGGTAACATGCTGTCCGAGAGACTCCTCACCCTTAAATAGTACTTGCTCTATTTCGGTATTGATGACGATTACCTTTCGCCGTTGATCCATATCTATTTGATTGATAAAGCGTCCTTTTCCGGTCGATATATCAATATTATTGATGTAAGCAGCATCAGGATATACGCCCAACATTCTCCACGAACCATATTCCTTATTAAACGATATGGTCGATTGACGTTCGATCTGAGCCGAAACATAATCAACTTCAGGTATTTTAGTCCGTATCAGATCGTAATCTTTATTGTCGAATTTAATTTCCCGGTCTACAGGCATACCCTTGTAGGGCATCGACACAAAGCCTCCTCCTACGCTGACCGAATTTTTTGCCCGACGTGAGAAGTTAGAAGTGATTCCATTCTTTAACCCGTTACCGGCACCCAACAGAACTATAAGCATGAAGATACCCCATGCAATAGAAAAACCGGTCAAAAAAGTCCTTAGTTTATTCTTACTGATGGTTGCACCAATCTCTCTTAATAAGTCAAAATCAAACATAATTTAGTTACGAGTTATTTTGCCCTGTTGGACAGTTACAAGTTACGAGTATTTTAGTAAACAAGTTGACAAGTAAACGGATTGTTAACTGTTAACTGATGATTGATGACTGTTTATCTCGATTGATCCTATCACACCATCCTTTATATGTATCACACGGTCGGTAGCATCTGCCACGCCTTGTTCGTGGGTTACAATAATCATAGTTATACCGTCAATCTCGTTAATGTGGCGAAGTAGCCGCATTACATCATCCGATGTTTTACTGTCTAAAGCCCCGGTGGGTTCATCGGCAAGAATAATCTGAGGCTGGGCAATCAAGGCACGTGCTATTGCAACACGTTGTTTTTGCCCTCCCGACAACTCGTTGGGGAGATGTTCGGCATGGCTGGCAATTCCCATCTTATCGAGATATTCCATCGCCATGATATTTCTTTTTTTACGGCTTACTCCTTGATAATACAAAGGGAGAGCTACGTTTTCCAAAGCATTTTTAAAGGTAATCAAGTTAAAGGACTGAAAGATAAAGCCAATCTTTCGGTTGCGTAGTTCGGCAGCTTTCGACTCACTAAGGTCTCTTATCAACACATTATCCAAATAATATTCACCGGTATCGTAGGTATCCAATATGCCCAAAATATTCAATAAAGTAGATTTGCCGGATCCCGATGCACCCATTATAGATAGAAATTCGCCCTTGTCAACACTCACATCTATACCTTTGAGCACATGCAAAGGCGAGCCGCCATAGTAGGTCTTATTAAGATTTCTTATTTGTATCACAATTTTGTCTCTTTATATATTTTTAGTCAGCCACACTATACTATCTATATCATTAGGAAAGGAAATATTGCAAAGTTCTAAATTATTTCCGTTTATCAAACTTTTTATCTTTTATTTTATTCAGATACACATCAAAAGCATCGATATTATTAAGACTCCATTTTTTATGATCGGTTACAAAAAAATGATAATTCTTTTGTAAGAAATTACTATTTTTTGCAAGAAAGATTAATCTCCGATTCTAGGGATGTCCAATCAGAAAGAAAGGAAAGGATTTTTTCATCTAGACTGTCTATAGTATCCACTCTCTTAATTCATAAATCAAATCTAAATCTTCTAAAAAAATGATTCAAGAATAGAACGCTTAAAGACACAAAAAATCTCCAATAATCAATTGATTATCGGAGATTTTTGATTTTATGGAGTGTGAAACAAAGACGGAAATGATGCAATTATTAATAGGTTTATGAGAGGGTTGGTAAAAATCTTACTTATTCAAAATTAATCTCAAGATTAGAAATTTTATCTAATTCGGCAGATATGTTATCTTTCATTTGTTCTATTTTTCGATACTTATCTGCAATCTGTTGCTGCTGTACCAAATCAAACTCACCTTTAGAATTTACAGGAATTGCTATTTGAATGTCTTCTTTTTTAATAACAGATGTCATTACTTTCTTATTGTCTGTACCTGTAGAAATGTGCCTAAAACTCAATATTTCATTTATATATGGTAGGTACAATAAATGTTTATACTCCTCTTTTATTGTCATTAAGCCACACACATTTGTTATTGAAAATTTACCATTTCTATAGAATGTAGTTCCTGCATATATCCCGTCTGTTGTCCATGTTATTCCCTCACAATCAAAATCAAACGTATTTATAAAACCGAATAACCCCTCCTCTTTTGTATTTGAAGAATAAACAGGATAATTCCCTTTATTATTTCTCAAATCGCCTTTAGAAATGACCCTACCTCTTGTGAAATTGAATATCCTATTAATAGGAATCATTTCATTATTAGTATTTTGAAGTATCTCAATGTTCAAATGCTCTATTTGCTGCTTGTAATTATTGATTTTATTTCTTAGAGCCGATGTGCATTCATATTTCTCAATAATTTCTTTCTGTTTTTCAGTATCTATATATCCGTTAACATCAAAAGGTATTTCGATAGTAACATCTTGCATGTTTTTGAGAGATGAACGTAACCCTCTGTCAAACCCATATTTATGCTTTCCTCTCTCAAGTTGAACCATCAAATATTCAGGATAAATATCATCATTTAATATTCTGATTGTACCACAATGATCCGTCGTGACAAATGGGGTGTTTTTGGGGATGAAATTATATTCAAAACTTCCATCAATACCCCAAATTACAAAATTATTGGAAAAGTCACCAATATTACTTTCTGTATGAAAGGAGATTGGTGTTTTTACATTGGCACTATAAATAGGAATATTACCTTTTATATGTATTAAATCCTTTTTAAGCAATCTTTTACCGATAAAAAGTTTAAAATATCTTTCGTCGGTAAGCCTAATGTCTTTATAATTGCTTATGGTCTTTTTTTTTTCAGATACTTCCTTTAGTAACTCTGAATATTCTTTTAGGGTGTCCGAAACATCTCCAACTAAATCACTAAAATCGATCAGTGTTGTAATTTTATCTTCCTCTACAATTCCTAATTCTATTTGCTCTTCTTTTGTCCACCACCTGTCAATGCTCCAGTGATTATCTGAATTAAATTTTTCAATTGGTTGAACTTTACATCTTTTATCATCGAAGCGAAATGATTTTCTTGCATTCTTAAATTGGTTAAACCAATCTACAGCAGTGGTTAAATCATCTTCCTGGGTTTCGAAACGATAGATATCTCGGCTTTCCCCTATTTCACTGACCAAATATGTAAATACCGGGTCTGTTTGTTTCGTGTTTTTATTTTGTTTTTTTGTAACACAAAGAATATAAGTTTTTTTAGGTGTTGTGAAGAATGTTTTTAATGGTAATGAGATTATTCCATCAATAAAACATTCATCCAAAATATATTGGCGTAGATTTTTATCATTCTGCCGATTGAATATACCATCAGGAACGACAATAAATGCTTTTCCTCCCGGTTTTAACGCACGAATAATCCACTCCATAAACAAACCCTCTACACCCATTGCATTAATGGGATAATGAGATGTGAGGTTGCTCTTTATTATCTCATCTTTAAGGTTGCTGCTACCCGTTGTTACATAAGGTGGATTTGTTAGTATTAAATCTATTTTTTCTTCGTAGTCTGTATCGCGTAATGTGCCAAGAATATTTTTTGTTTTTAACTCAAATGTATCATTAAAAACATCTGCAAATTGAGTTGTTAAGTCAGAATTCTTTCTAATCATATCTGACATATATATCAACATATTTGCCTTCGCAAGTATAATTGTTTTTTGTTCTTCTTTGTCAAAGCCTTTATCAATACCTATCAAGTGTATTTTTTTTTCTAATTTCCCTTTCTTAACATTATAAAAATGTTCAATATTGTTATTAATTAGCAATGGTTCAAGCAAAAATTTTCCTACTCCACAAGCTGGATCACAAATTGTAATACCATCTTTTATTTCAGATTCAGCCATTTTCACGATGGCTCTGACAACCTTTAACGGGGTAAAATATTGACCCCATTTTTTTTTGCTGATACTTTCTTTGAGGAACGTCTCAAATAGCTTACTCTTGAAATCTTTGTCAATATTCTTAAATTCTCCTCCACCATCTTTTTCATTTCCAAACTTTTTCAAGATGGTATGAAAAACAGTTCCATATCCAGCAACAGCTAACTCATCTTTGCTAACAAATATAGTTCCGTTAATTATCGTAGTATTATCCTTACTTCCAGCAGGAAAGAGCTTTTTAATATGAGGGCGTACTGTTTTTGCATAATATTCTAAAACATCATCCTCGCTATCACGTCCAAACATAGCCATGATAAAATCGTAATTAACGTGAGATTTAAGAACGTTTAGATCACTTAGGTATTTGAAAATAAATAACTCTACAAAGGTGTACAGGCAGTTTTCTGGTGTGGCTCCTGCTGCCATCCATAAGTCTTGCCACACACTTTTCGCTAATCTAGTAGGATCTTTTAGACGAGGTTCGCGTATTTGCGAGTTATTCTTATCAATGCTGTCAACTATTTGTTGAATTAGTTTTTCTAAATCCTGATTTTTAGGATTAAATATTTCTCTAAGTTGACCTCCTTTCTCATCAACAATCTCCTGACCGTTAATAGCATTAATCCATATAGTAGTTGTTGTATCTGTGAGAATTAGAACTTTAGCTTCCAGTGCCTGAGCAACTTCCAGTCCTTGTATATATGCAGACTTTTGTTGCTTTTTTGTCTTAAATGTTGAAATATTTTTATAGGTATAATCGCTTAGATCGCACTAATAATTGAATAACAGCTACCTTTGTAGCATGGTAATAAGGAATAGATTTATAGGAGTTAATTCGCTTATGTTTTACGACAGATTTCAGACCGATACATCTTGTTACGACTAT
>JAVBJR010001023.1:0-3376 GCA_031546965.1 Dysgonomonas sp. | reverse complement strand
ATCCATCCTGAAACGTGCACAGTTGCGCATAGCAGCAGAAGGACATCATTTCGAACATTTCAGCCAGACATTGTGCAGTTGGTTTTAATGTGTCCTGAACAATAATCCCCAGGTCCCTATCTTGAGTAACAACTTGCAACTTCTTACCATACATTGTGTATTCCACCCCAGAATTTTTGGTCCCAATCTGCATCACCTTACACTTATCAACATTGACCTGCATATCCCACTTCTGAGTCCACTCCCCCAATCTGGCCAAATCCATTTGCAATTTCTGGCTTTGCTCTAATGAATCCACAACGCCTGCCACCTTAGTATCATCTGCAAACTTACTAAGTTTAGATAGGATATCATCCTCTAAATAATAAATATACACTACAAATAACAATGGCCCTAACACTGAACCCTGAGGCACCCCAATATTAACCCCCAACCAATCTGAATGTTCTCCATTGATAACTACCCGCTGTTTCCTATCTGTCAGCCAATTTTTAATCCATCGTAGCAGATTCCCTGTCACACCCTTTTTCCTCGGCTTTCAAATCAGTTTACTATGGCTAACTTTATCAAATGCCTTTGCCAAATCCAACAACAATATATCTACGCTAGAGCCCTCATCAACCCATTTAGTGATCACCACAAAGAATTCTAGTAGTTTGTCATACAAGATCTACCCTTTCTGAACCCGTGCTGGGTGTTCGTAATTAAATCATTATCCTCCAGATGTTTCTGAAGAGCATCCCTGATAACCGATTCCAAAAGTTTACCCACCACTGCTGTCAGACTAACTGGCCTATAATTTCCAGAGTCATTGCGAGATCCCTTTTTATATATAGGCACAACATTCGCACATTCAAAATCCATGGGAATCTCTCCCGTTGCTATTCGCCTGCGCGGCGGAATCTAGGTTGCGCTGCGACTAACGAAAATGGCGGATGAGGGGGGTGTACCAACGTTCGAAACTGCAGGTTGGCGATACGTTTATAATTATTTTCGTAATGTCTTGTATCCGTCGGTTAAATAAATGTGACATTTTTAGGAGTAAAATAACGTGTTCTTTCGATAAAAACTAGTTTCGTTACGATCTGAAAAGCGGTTATTGAATTATAACGTTTTTAATTAGACATGCAACGTTATAATTCAATAACCGCTGGTCAGATCGTAACGAAACTAGTTTTAATCGAAAGAACACGTTATATTTTACTTCTAAAAGTGTCACATTTATTAACCGATGGAGGCAAGACATTACGAAAATAATTATAAACGTATCACTAACCTGCAGTTTCGAACGTTGGTACACCCCCCTCATCCGCCATTTTCGTTAGTCGCAGCGCCACCTACATTCAGCCGCACAGGCGAATACGATTGGAAATAAGAGTTTGACCAGAGTTTGCATAAAATATTAATGCTTGATCGAAAATTATTATTGTATACTGTATAGTTGCATTCTATTGTGATGTCACAATATATAGGAAGTTTGAATTCGGAATCAGGGTCCAATTTTTTAGATATTTGTTTAAAACTCGCATATAAACTGAACGTGTTTCTAAAACTACTTGCTGTGACTGACTATCCATTAATAATTGCATTATTGCATCACTTTCTAAATTGATTACATTAATCATCTATATTGTAATGCACACGATAAATATGCCAGAAAAAGTCCGTAATTATTGAACGACCCCTGACCAGAGAAATTCTAGTTAGAAAGGCGGTGAAGCACAGCTGTGTGCTTGTTTATTCCAAGTTTTTCAATGTTTTCAATATATGGGTTGTAGTTGTCGGTGAAAGTAAAAGACAGGCTAATGGGACTGAAGCCAATAGGCCTATATGGGACATGGTGCATGTATTGTCACCCATGCACCCACCATCTGCCACCGCTTTTGTTCGACTTTTGCTCAAACGCCTCCGTCTTGGTCGCCATTGGCACACCTTTATGCATGTGGCATGAATTCGCCACCAGGGGGCGGACCCTCAATCGACAATTGTTTGCCTCTTTCCCCCGTTGTGGCTCTGTCATGCTCACTGAGCCGAACACAAGTTCCAAACCCATAGCCAGCAAAATGATTCGTCCAACGGTTTTTAAACGTAGGGAGCGTCCATAAACTATGTCATCAAATAGAGTTTCCACCATAGACAGCTTTCACTTGTTGAAACTTTTACATTCCCAAATGATCTGTAACACTTCTCAATTGACTCTTAGAAGGCTGATGCAATGATTTGGAATAGAAACGCTTAACAAATTCAGATAATACAACAAAATCCTTATTTCACACTTACAAATAATATCTTTCATAAACTAAATCAACACATCTTTAGAGGAATTAGGGATACACGTTCGTGGAATCAGTCGACATGTGTAGATAACACTTGTTAAATTAATATAATGCTTCCTGAATTTAATATGCGTGGTAGTCAGAATACAGTGTGTACTGATATTGCACATCTTTATTTGACCGTTTGCCGTATAAAAGATTCAGCTTTAATCATATATGACACTGCATATCTCTCAAATCACACATTTTCTTTTTTCCATGGTGGATGCAAATCCAGCATGACTCTTGTGAATATATTTGTTGGAAATTGAGCCAAAGTAATTATTCAGATGACAAATATGCACTATTGATTGATTATTTTTATGTGTGTATATTAAGTGCAACATCGATTATCTGAATCTGTTTTGGACCAAGACATTTTGAATATTCAGTAATATATACTATTGACAATATACGAAACGTTATCCACATAAAATACGCCAAATATATTTTAATGTTATGGGTATATATACAATTTAGTATTTTTTAAGTAATACAAAAAATGCTAGTATTTAGACTCGTTGCAACTTCCTCATCACTGAACTATAATATTAATACGATAATATTTTTTGGATAATCGGGGTTGTGCTGTACTGTAATACTTATAAAATATTGAATATCTTCGATCTGACAGTTCGAAATCATCATGTTTGTGTATGCACTATATTACGCGTGTTTATATGGAGGGTTGGTTGGATTGGTTTGGTGACATTTACTGTCATATTGCTCGTCGATTGTTCCTTGTCCTATAGTCTGATGAGCAGGGATAAAAAAGAGTAATGCTTTGGGTGGTATATGGGGTGCATTAGTAGATGGAGTGAAGCGGGTTTCCGCTTTTGTCGCGAAGCGATGCGATGCGCAGTTGCAGCGTTTTCCGGTTTGAGTTGCGCATCGTAATCAGTGTGCGTTGTACACGGGGTGAAAAGCGTGCAAATCGCGCCGTTCCTGATTAAATCGCTCTCCAATCAGTGCAACACAAAATAACCTTCTCTTGCACGTAAAACTCAAGTTGATCAACATCTCGCCAGGGCAAAATTGAATTGCACCGTGCAATGCAGTGC
>JAVBJR010001065.1:0-3786 GCA_031546965.1 Dysgonomonas sp. | reverse complement strand
CAAGGAAACCTCATTTAATCGATCCATAAATCTTAGATTCTGTTTAGATTTTAAAAAGTTCAGTAAATTATTTTTATGGCTTGACGTTTTGCGTGAGTCATCGGATTTCAGGCGTAAATATATTACTGTTTTCTACTGATTAAAAGCTGTTATCGTATATTCATATCCTTGCTTGCATGCGGTTGAAATGGTTAGCATAATAACACATTCTCACGACTAGATGTTTAACTTGTATATTTTCCTTCGAAAATTATCTCTATTTAATGCAAATAGCAGCAAAATTAGTGGGTGCCTCTGTCACGCCAATCACGCCTGAAATAACTTTTCATATTTATGGATTATTATATAAATTATTGATCACATCGTGCAAAGCTGCAAAAGGTAATTGCATTCACTGGGATGAAATATTACAAACATGATAAATTGA
This sequence comes from Dysgonomonas sp., assembly GCA_031546965.1. Lineage (GTDB taxonomy): Bacteria > Bacteroidota > Bacteroidia > Bacteroidales > Dysgonomonadaceae > Dysgonomonas_A. The sequence continues at coordinate 3,359 of JAVBJR010001065.1, read as the reverse complement.
CTACTGTAAGCGAAAAATCAATTTTAAGAATTCCAAGCTCAGAGAATAAAATGTGTTACAAAATTACTTTTGTGGATGCATGATAAGCAATAGTTATTTGTAAGAAATTGCATATGCAATCACATCAAGGAGTTGTCGATCACATACTGTAAATATGCATGTCTCAAATATAAGCCGAAGTTGTCCTTAAAACGTAAAAAATATAGGTCGGTCCAGAATACGTATAAGCCGGGTCAATTTACACGCTAAGGGATGATCCATAACTGATGTCAAGCTCCAAGAGAGGGGTGGGAGTTCTCCATTTCGTGACAAATTGTGGCTTGAGGGAGGGTTGGTGTAATATGAAATGTGATGTCACACGACTTTTTTAGTAGTGGTATTTATGCACATGGGCTCAATTGTTTCTAGTAATAACAAGAGTTATCCAATCTTGGTATACCCCCACCGCTGAGTCCGTGGACTTTTCTTTAACAAAAGGGACCTTTTAATCCTTTAATTGCCATTGTTCAACTATTCTTCAGTCTGGTCCCCCTCTCTGGCTCCTTTTGTCGGAAAGGTCCCCTTTGTTGAAGAAAAGTCCACAGACTCGGTGGTGGGGGTATATTAATAACTTGGATGATTGGTTCTCCCCATGCAGTGTTTGAGGAAGTGGAATAAATTCTTTTGCCAAAGTGTCTAATTGATATCTGCAGTTTTTGTCAACTTTGTGTCACATGGGGTAGGGGTCCTGAAATTTGTGACAAAGTGTGACAAGATGGGAGTGGGGGTCAAAAATCAATGAAAAGTGCATAGCATCATTTATGGATCAATCCTAAAAGTACAGGAGGAAGAGGCAGAGCATATATGCTATAGTGATTACCAATTACAGCAAATGCACTGTATTCCTTTTTATTTTAATAATTTTTGATTAAATGCGTCTCACACTTAAACATTCTCATTCTGCAGCTGACCACATGCTACAATTTGATAATAGAACCCATCCTCAAATAGTGGTCTTGTCTTGAATATTGGCTGGGGTAAATTTTACGAATATTTAGTAGAGGCCCGGGCTAACAACCGAACATTTACGGTAATCACGCTTTGATCGAAGCCCACTTGAAATAAATTTTTACATAATAACATTGGACAACAAAAAATTAACTCTGTTGTTTTTTTCAATGGAATTTCAATAATAGTATCACTCTTGAAAATGTGTTGTGCTGGATTGCAAATTGCGTCATTTAAAACGTAACTTACATATCCTTCTATGGACGCAATTTGGCAGCCACAAATTGAAGTTCCTCCTGTCTCATCACTCAGTTCTTCTGATTCATTTGTGGAAAATTATACGATTAGTGGACAATTAACATTTAATTTGGAGGCAACTGAACAAATGTACAATAAATTGTAGAAATAATTGCATGAAACTCTTAACTTGCATGGTACAGTTTTCCAATGATGTCGCAATTACATGCAGAACCGGCAAAAATGGAAATTATGTTTAGTTCTGGCAAAATTGCATCATCGCAGTTTTCAGAAATTCCGATAAGGGGACGTCCATAAACTTCATCACACTTTTTGGGGGAGGGAGGGGGGGGGTTCGACAATATGTGACATAGTGTGACATGGGGGAGGGGGGGGGTGTAGACCCAGATGTGATGACACAACAAACAATATAATAATTTTTTACCCTCCATTCAAATATATATTTCTCCTTCTCCTAATATAATAATAAAGGCGTTGTTCATAGAGTTTACAACCGAATTTTGGAAAATATTTACTCTCTCCCCTTCAAATTTCAATGTTACTTTTCATGGACTCTACCCTCCTCCTCCAAGTATCACATGTCCCTGTGGTGTCAAGAAGAAACGTAAAATGTGCTTTATATTAAGTTTCTTGGTGTTAACAAGAGTTGGTGTTAATCAAAAAAGGCTTTTCATTACCTGTAATTACAGGTAAATTTGTAATTTTCTGATTTTAATCTGAAGAAATGTGATGTCACACGGGGGGGGGGGGGGTAGGTACATTGTGACTTGGGCGTGACATGGGGGAGGGGAGGGGGTCAAATGTATTGAAAAATGTGTGATGAAGTTTATGGACAGCCCCTAAAATGATACGTAATTGGCGTTAAACTGGTTTCTCACCTATACACAATAGTTTTCAGAAATAAGCTAAGAAACCTACCCATGTCAAACAAAGCCTGGGACAATCCTTGAAGGAAATAAATTCACAAATGTAAAGGTGACTTTCTTGTAAAACTAAATCACATTCTGTCAGTTTTTCTACCACAAATAGGTAGTTTTACTATACTAAGTTTATATACACTATACTTGCGTGGTATCAGTTTGTTTGTTTGTTTGTTTGTTTGTTTGTTTGTTTGTTTGCGTTCTGGAGCTATTTTAACGCACTTCCCGACATCGTACACAGTTGAAACTCGGTATACATCCCAATCACGCGGCCCACTTTCACCCAAAACCATTTTTAGGTCCCGTTTCACGCCATATTTCACACAATCTCGTCGGAAATATCGACGCGGGGCTTGGAAATCGCATCCGGCCGCCGCCACATTGCATCCATATTACGTGAGTTGTGGCGCTCCTGCCAACACAGTTCGCCCCAACCAATTGTACACAACACTCAGCCCTGTTGCCACGTATACGGCCAACCGGTTCCGGTACCCATACCCCTACATACGGAACTCGCACGTCGTGTCCCACGCTACAAATCGTTATCCAATCAGTTGGGTACTCGTTTTTATTAACCATCAAGTTCGACACATTGGATCCACTGACATCGTCGTGCCTATAAACTTAGTACCCAAAAAACTTAGTTTTTTCCACGGCTTGTTACATGTACACAAATGTCCAATTTTTCCAATTGGCAGTACACATATATAAACTAAATAAAAGGGAAATGAAACTGTAATAAAACATTTGCTACATATCTATTTTATTATGGCTTTCTACATGGCTGGTTTGACAATGCAAGGCTAACAGCAGATTTGCATGCATGTTTGGCCTTGACACTCCAGGAGCTGGGTTGATAGGGTAGAAGTGCGAGATCCTGACATCTCGTCAGGGTCGAAGGAAGAGATCCTGACAAGTACCCTAAAGTTCTGTGTTTAGGGTAGTCCAAAATCAACATATGCATGCACTTGCAGAGTTGTCAAGCTGTGCTGCAAAGCAATTCCTGCAGCTCTGCACGGCAAATAAATGTAAAAGATATATTGCCATGTTCGAACTATTCGCTACTTTCAGTAAATATAGAGGGCGCCACTGTGCGTACAACAATGGCGGCTGAAGTAGGATAGCCGTGTTTTGTGTTTAGCGTCATAAGGGCATAAGGGGTAGATTTAATGTGGAAATCCAGGTAAGCTTCGC
>JAVBJR010000985.1:0-3685 GCA_031546965.1 Dysgonomonas sp. | reverse complement strand
CGAAAAATACAGGCTGTAAGTGCAACATAAGTGATGGGACACTTTACAAAATGTGTTAGTAAAGTACATGGATTTCAATAATGTTATCTAAAATCGTGTTCACACGTTGTGCCTCAAGTTGTTTGAGTCAGGTTTTAGGGTTCGCCAGGCAGAGTCAATTTTTTGCTGCGAAGGTTGCCATCTATGGTTCGTTTTAGTCGGCACAGCTTCATCTCATTACACATCAAAATTTTGTTTTTTCTTTCATCAGCAGCACTAGTACTATCCTCATCAACTTCTTTTTCATGTTTTTTTCCAACCGCCAAGTGTCAATCAAATTTGGAATCGACAAGATTTTTGAGGACGGACATGGACACCACTAAATTGCTAAGGAAGTGTCAAACGGAGTTGAAAGAATGTTTGAAATCAATTCATTGTGTTTTTCCAAAGGATTTCAAGGTCAATTCCTTGATACTCATGAATCCACAGTGAGCCAGAATGTATGGCTTATCTAAGATCCACAAAACTAACATCCCTATGAGACCAATTGTATCTGCAATTAATACTGTTCCTTTCAAGCTTGCAAAGTATTTAAACCGTTTTTTAGTAGGACTTAACGGGACAAAAACCCACACCCTACAGGACTTAAAACATTTTATATCTAATCTAAATTCCATAAACAAGATGATTCAGTTCACTTGTGAAAAAGAATCAAATCGGCAGTTACCGTTTTTGGACCTATTAATAGATCGCTCCACAGAAAATTTCACATTTGACATACCTCGAAAACCAACATTCTGTCCACGTTTTATTGACACCACTTCCTTTCAACCATCCAAACAAAAATTAAGTTTCTTGCACAGCAGCATTTACAGAATTTTTAACTTTAAGTTAGATTTCCAACGCACTTCCAAGGAATTGCATTTTTAATAACATGCTGTGAGTTAAATGGCATTAATCCAAAGCAAGTGGATTACATATTCAAAAAGTTGCAAATAAAATTGAAATAAAACGATGACTACCTTAGATTCGGATGTCCCAAAACAACAGTTTGCTGGATTATCTTTTAATATTCTCACTTGGAAAATTTCGAATAGTTTGAAAAAGTTTGGCATCAATGTGGGTTTTTCATGTCAAAACACCTTGAAATCAAAATTACCAAATTTGAAGGACTCCATTGATAAAAACATAAAATCAGGGGTGTATAAAATCACTTGCGGTGACTATGACCAGGTATACATTGGTCAAACGCAGCGATCATTTAACACCGGATTTAAAGAATATTTGAAGTGACCAGAAATATCAAATTTTTGCAATCATTTGCTGCAAACATAACCATAACCCTATAAATGCTAAATTTGACATTTTATAACGGATGTTATAATACTCTGCGCTACAGATGAAACTGAGTATCTAAAAGGATGAATAAATAATGTAGAAAGTAACAACTGGATTTAATAAATGCACACAAACACCAAAAGACCTTGGCAGGATAATAAACGATCATGAACAACAACAATTGAAGAGTCACCTTGTAAGGTTTTTTTAACAATAACGCTACTTCCCAAATTAACGGGCACTAACCGAATAATAATTATCGTACCAAACCACCGTGAACACGGAATTAAACAACCCTCAAAAGACCTCTTGATTGATGTGAATTAAATACCCTCCGTTCACCCGGTCCTCGCTATGGAGAACCACTCGCAAATTCGCAACTGCATACACACTTTCGACCGCAACTCGACTCAACCAATTCAGTTTGAAGATTCTCCAAAAAGATGACGAAATTAACAGTTTTTACCTATTTACACTGATGCTTATGCTCCGGTTTGAACTTGAAGCGAAAGTAATTATTATTGGCTAATATGACTTAAGCCCATCCCAGGTCTGGGTTTTGGGAATGCAACTCCCTCGGGCATTTCCTGCCTGGGTTTATGCAAAATTCCCATAGGCAATCGGCCAATGGGAATATTGCTACCATCGTCCAGCCTTTCAATATCCCACCTTTACACTTTTCTTAAATTGACCAGAAAATAATAAACGAATAATGCTTAATAATATCCGAAAATACAAGTAAGGCACTCGGGCCGTTACATCTCCCCTCTAAGGCCTGGTTTATGGGACAAAATGATGCGCCAAAAAGCGCGCTCATGGCGTGACCCTTGCAACCTTGACCGGTTGCTCCGCCTACCAGGGAGGGCAAAGCTTCTCTTGAAGCTCATTTACTGGGGACAATGGCAAGCTTTTGAGAAATGGCATGACGTCATGCACGCGTCATCGCCACTACGCTTAATCACTTCGCCAGAGCGTGTGTCCTATAAACCTAGCCTTTGAATTACCTTTGGGGGGGGTGCACAAAACTCGTATCACAAATGTATAAACTGTATTGAACCGGTGTACAAAACGCACGTATCATTACGAAAACCCCGCATAGAAACGGTATATCAAAATTAAAATGCCCGGTTTTGTTTCGACCGAGACTAACACAACTTTGAATATTTAAAATTAACACAACGAACCCGAGCGCGGGTTTTATGACACAAATAAACCCTGCCTTGGGTCAAGACATTCGACGAAATTTAACTCCTCCGATATTTCACCCGGACCATTCGCCATACCGGTACACATACCCGGTATTTAGGAAAATCGCAATGGACGAAATTTAACCTTGACTAGGGTTTTTAAATTACAACGCCTGCCACCATAATAAACTCGAACGAACCCATGGAGGAAACCATCATATACGCAACGTTATCAAACTAATAACGAACAACCCTGGTTTTCGGGTTTAAAGGCACGTGCCAACAGTATTTTTTACGATACCAACTCAGATGTCTCTTGCTCAGCCGTAACAATGGCCACTAAGTTCTTCGCATCGACAAAGTATTCCATGTCCTTGCTGGCCAGAACCACTTCAGACAAGGTTTTCAATTCCCATACGGAGATGGGTGTTATGGGATTGACTTCCCATTTAACTTGTTCTTCCCAAATGGCGAGTGGTGGGTCCTCCCAGGATATCAGGTCTGGTTTTGCCAGTACAGGAACTGGGCCAGTACAGGGCCTCTTTAATCGATTCGAATGATCTGATTTGATCCGCACTCATCTGCTATCAAAACCCCTGTCCTCATCGCTATCATCGTATGGAAGCACCTGTAGTTTTAAAGTACAAGCATTACGTTAACCCTGAAACCTTTGATTGGGTCATTGTTTTAAAACTTCCTCTTTCAAGTGTGTTGAATAAATTTACACCAGTTCCATACATTAATTCGCCAACAATCTCTTAAGAATTTTAATCATAAAAGATAAATAAAACATTTCTGAACAGGAGCTGAATCAAAAAATTAATGACTCACGGAGACGGTTGATCGAATCATGCCGTATAAACAGACCAAAGAAGCTGTCTGTGAATGTGTCGTGCAAAACTTGGAGTTCTGTGATGAGTACATCTAGTTTTACAAAGTTCTAGGCTTGCAGCTGTTTTAAAACATCTTATGACGTTAATTATTATCCTATGAAACCTAAATTTGTGGGAATTACGGGGTGAGAACGTACACCACAAAAACCACGTAATATTAACATGTGCAAAAATGTTATACTATTGCATTTACATGTTTTGAACATACTTTTGCACACTGTTAACAAGTGAACATAGTCTTCACAATATCTCACTTAATTTTCACGTATCTTTTTTGCGGCGATTGTA
>JAVBJR010001154.1:0-2732 GCA_031546965.1 Dysgonomonas sp. | reverse complement strand
TCAGCAGGGTCCTAATGTAACGGCAAGATGGCTTCTTGCAGCATTAAATTTCTTTTCATTTATGATAATAAACACTTATTTGATTATGTTCACAAAAAAAGTATTAGATCATCAACCTGTGCTACCCTTAAGCAATGTGAGCGATGTTCTGATGGGCCCAAAACATAGCGTTTTGTTATCTTTTGATATCTCAACTTTTTCCAATATGCAGGCAGTGAGTATATGAATTGGATGGTATCGACAACGTTATGAAATTATAAGTGTTAAGATGCGCTACGTTGACCTGATCAACTCTGTTTATCGAGCGTTTGAATTTAGCTTTGCTGAGTCTCAACTTACATGCCGACTGTTATACAACTCCTGTGCCTGTGCGAAAAGAGCATATTAAGGCACAGGAGTTTCCACAATATAGTCTTGAAAATCTTCAAATGTATTGACTATGTAATGGTTTATGTCAGGCACCTTTGAATCACTATCTCAATATTATTTTCTTAAAGATATTAATATTTAATATGAAGAAAGTTAATTGTTGCCAGTACTGTAGATGTAATTTTTGTTCTTCAAAAACACTGTGCTAGGCTTATTTTGTGCGTACTAATATACTCCCATTTCAAACTGCTAAAATATTATTTTATTTTCCAGATGTGTGAATATTGCCCAGTTTATAACAACGCCTTAATTGGCAAAGATGCAGTGTTCATTTACATTCAACCCGATGTAACATTTGAAGCCATTTTGAATAGAAGTAGAATAGGTTTTGCTTCGGATCAATATGGTTCACAACGAATTCGATACGAACCACATGTCGGAAAACTAAAAAATCCCATTTGCCAATTCCCAGCAAGCATTAAGTCTCCTGCAGACTTCTTATTATTCGACACATTTTCTCACATGTAATGTGTTGCAGCTTGCTAATTTGTGCATTTTATGCCACACAAGTCCTTGATCGCTACGTTTTTGCAGGATTCTTCGACTAAGGGAAGTTGGCATTTTGCAGGCTTACCGAAAAAGGTACTCTACATTAACCCGAGAAGAACTTCCGGCAACAAAAATTATTACGTACTCAATTGTGGGAATTGGAATATTCGTTGCTGTAATTGCTCTAGCAGCAGAGAGATTTGCAATGCGAAATACTTAACTTGTCAAATGCATACAAATGCGCTATTCACATGGAACAATAATGTATTATACTTTGTTATTTTAAATCAGAGCTTATAATCATCAGTTAATAAAATAATACATGTCCCATGCTACATAAATGTAATGTAACAACTGTAATTTACATGGTTAAACAATTCAGATATACTGTGATGTATAATGTATATTTTGCACTTTTTGTTTGAATGCCCCTTTATAAAATTATAACTGATAAATCACAATTCAGTGTTAACTGCATTGCTGTTTGCTCAATAAAAACAGTTACTACACCTGTATTATTATAATTGAAGATACATATGTGCAAAATGGGTGTATCCTACACAATATGGACATGATGTGTGTTTCGACTCACCAACTCGCCGGTGCGCGTAATACTGCAAGTCTGATTTAACCCAAAAGGGAGGGGAAGCATACAGCTTAATGGGCGTGTCAACGCTTCTAAACTCTGGATAGAAAATAACCCATCTTAGAACATGATCATATTACACACATGTAGTATTTTGGAATAGTAGAGCGGTTTGCAATTCATTGTAATGTTGGCAGCGTAATTATGCTTCAAATTAGTTACAAATATGACCTTTTGTGATTTGAACATTACATAGTCGTTATATATTATGACTTTTAGTTCTGATGTTGATAGTCATGGCTTCAAATTATATCTACATAAAATAAACATTCAAAAATTCTGGAAGGAAATTTGAAATCCTGCACATTATTGATAATTAGTTTTGGTTTAACTCGGTGGATGGCAGCACTAGTGTGCTCTCGTTTCTCTTACAAATGATGTGGTTGGGATTTTCTTGAGAACTTGGCAACACTGGATCGCGGATAAAGCCGGCTGGAATTTGTGAATTCCTTGGTCGGACACATGTTATTTCATCGATTAATGCTTTTTAAATCAAGTCTTTGACGATTATAATGATTACTTCTGTTTTTAAGTGACTGAGATTCTTATTATTTATTCTAATTAGGTAACATACTGATAATTATTAATGGTTTTATATGTACTTTGCTCTTTCTCGAATTCGGGAATAACAATTTTCTGGGCCTACTAATTAATCTTCATTTTAACTTACAACTTTTGCTTTAATAATCTTCCAAATAATCCACTACTCATAAATGTGTCTTATGAATTTTAATTCATTGCCGACATATGTTTCGACCTTCACATGAGTTCATCTTCAGGGCTCAACTACAACTTTAAACATATAATAAAAATCTCGAACCAAATTTTTCGTCAAAATTATATAAAAATACCTCATGAACAGATGCAAACCATTTGATATAAAAGATCAAATTACGACAGATAAAATGGACGGCGAAGCATAATCTAATACATTTAAAAATTCAAAAAAATACTATAAACAAGCCATTCAAAATTAAAAATAATAAGCAAAAAATATACATTTAAACACTTACAATAGCAGCATTGTGTGTCACCAACTTGCCATATTCATTTGAAACATCAAGTCTTTTGTCCAGCCATTTTATAAAGGGGCCAGAAACCGGTCCCATTTGATCATTCAAAGAATTAAATTGCGACATTTTTGAAACAGCATTTATAGCTATTGATT
>JAVBJR010000633.1:0-2902 GCA_031546965.1 Dysgonomonas sp. | reverse complement strand
CAGTTTGCCACAACAATTCCTGCAAGCACATATGTATGTAGACCAATCCTTGCGTGAAATTGTGTTTTGCCATCAGTGGTGCTAGTGAATAACTTTTCCCAGGCCCTATCATAAACATTTTTTTTTAGTTTGACAGGAAGGCGAAATTGTTCCATGCATACTGAGAAGAGCAGAATATATATGTGAAGAATCCGAAAGGCTTTCTTCTGACCCTTGCCTGCGAAACTGTATTTTGTGGCAAATTCATTTGTTATGGCGTTGGATAAAAGTTTCCAGACCATGCCTTCACGTGTTGCGCCTCCGATTCTGCTCTGACGTTGCGTCTGGAAAAAAATATTGCATCGTTGAAATTGCACACATAATTCAGTCATCCAAAAATCAGGGTACTGTACTTACCAAATTTGTCTTATTTTGCTCTGACGAAGACACAAACTCTTCTAAAACACACAATTCCTCATCGTTAGCAACAGGCAATTTGGGCAACCTTGGAATTTGTTGCCTGAATTGATCCATTTGTAGATGTTCAAATTTTGACTCGAAGTGTGTTAAAATACTCTCTCGGTTCGCTACAACCTGCTCCTTTATGTCCTCCAAAATTGTTATAATTTGGGCTTGGTAGAATTCAAACTAAAAGATATACAGTAGTTTGTGCATGAGTACATTTGCGTAAGTATATAATATGTTGTTACATACATTACCTTAAGCGATAATGCATTGCCTTCTTTGGCATCCATCGCATATGCCTCTCTCCTTGTTGCAGAATGCAGATAGATGGGATTGTTGGCATAGGTGTGAGCTCCATTAGAAGATTGTGATGCCCTTTGTGCATATGGTTGACGTATGCCAGGATAATTTGAAGAACCAGAATTCCTGTTCCCAAAGTTAAGTGAAAATGGTAATGCACAAGAGGGCGGTGTGTGTTGATGGTTCGATTCAATCATCCTGTAATCCTATTTGCGGAAATGAAATGTTTGCAATAACAATTTTAACTGTGATCTGTTAATATACAGGGTGAGTCATTGAAGTCCGACCCCCCATTTATTTTGGACAGGCTTGGATATACAATTTTTTTTATATGTATATATGGATTTCGTGAAGAATCCGGAAACCCAATTTTCGCTGAACTTGGCAAAGTTTTTCAAGGTCAAAGAATTTCTATTTTTGCAACCGTTAGCGTTAGGACCCTGGTGTAAATTACAAAATTAAAGAGCACCATGTATTTAGCATAAGTACCAAGTTTCGTCAATTTTGAAACATTCTACGAATTAATATGCATTTTTGAAATTGTAACTGGCAGCACATGGTAAACCTATACCAACTCATGCAGGTCGGACTTCAATGACTCACCCTGTATATACAGAAGGGTACCTCATGATCGGTTGCCAAATGTACTCCTGCAAATCCTGTATAGGTGCTTATTGGGTGTTCAATTGAATGCAGACCGGTAGGCCGTGATTTCACAGCTACTGATGAAGCTTGAAGTGGTTCCATAGCCAAGTAATGCAATCGACACTGTTAGAAATAGCAATAAAATTATCACAAGTTTTGATAAATATCTTGATGGTGTACAGAAATAATACTGCTGTCATATATATGAACTAAGGTTGACATCACACAGTGTTATGTAGTGCCAATTGAATAATTGAATTATTTTTATTTTTAATGTGTTTACATTATTCACAAATAATTTAGAAATACAATGTTAATTCTTGCTTATGTATATAAAAAAACATGACACTGCAACCATAACAGCAATTAGACTATACGAAGTGCAAGTAACAATTCTCAGAACAGATTATACAATAACAATTATTAAGCTATAACTAAGGTTATAACATCCCTCCCCCTCATGTCGAGACACTAAAAACGTTGAGGAGGTTTTGGCACCCTTTGAGGACGAGGTACAGGAACAGATTCAACAACCTTGGAAGTACATCCGTCACATCCACTTCCAATTACGGGTTCCTCGACTTGGTCTAGAATTCGATGATCATCTCTTTGGATTTCGATTGGAGGTAACAAAGTATCAAATCCAGGAACCACAGTGTCTGGATTTTCCGGTGGGCGCCGACGCAGTTGATCCACGTGGCAACTCTACTCTTGCCCAGCTGTTGTTTGTACCTTATGCGATACTTATCCCAGCACCGAAATAATGTGCTCAGGAACCCACTTCCCTTTGCCTCCGAAACCTTTTTCATACACAGGATCAGCAATGTCGAACACTCGAAGTCTGGAACTCTCTCGCACCAACTGTCGAGTAACATTTATCTTCTCGCGCATCTCTTTAGAAAAATCAGGGTGCAGGCGATCCAAACAAGTTCCAATTCGTCGATTGAATAATAGTTCAGCAGGACTTCTCCCAGTAGTAGAATGAGGCGTCACATGCTGTGCCATCAAGAACTTTGCTAAACGCATTTTCCAGTCTGCTAAACGCATTTTCCAGTCTCCTTGAATTATTCGGGACAGTGCGTCCTTCGTTACTTTTACTATACTCTCAGCTTGGCCGTTTGAAGATCGGTGGCGAGGAGCAATAGTCACATGCGTGATGCCATTCACCTTCAAAAACCTCTGGAATTCCTCCGAAGTAAATCCGGTTCCGTTGTCCATAACAATGGTTTCCGGAACTCCATAAGTAGCCCAAAAACTTCGGAGAACTTCTACCGTACCTTGGGTATTAATGGATGGCACTCGAACCACCTCTAGCCATTTAGAAAAAGCATCCATAATAATCAAGAACAATGATCCCTGGTACGGTCCAGTGTGATCAAGATGGAGACGGGACCATGGTCTAGATGGAAACTCCCACGGAATAACAGGAGCCTTAGGAGGAGCGTGTCGAGACTGCTGACACACATCACAGGCAGCAACCATTTCTTCAATTTGTTTATCCAGTCCTGGCCCC
>JAVBJR010001125.1:0-5942 GCA_031546965.1 Dysgonomonas sp. | reverse complement strand
ATCACAATTTAACAACTTTTATTTTGAAATTCAGGTCAAAAGACCTGGTTTACAAGGTGTTGAGTCCATGTTCAGATTAGTCTGCGCCATTTACATGCAAATATACCAATTAATAATGTTAAGAAAGCTAGTTACCAGTAGAATGTTGCGCTTTCACTAGCAATTTGAAAGGTTTCCCATTACAAGGGGGCTTGTATTGGAGACCGGCTTTTAATCATTGGCTGGCCTAATTAACCCGGCTTCAATTGGAAACCGGGCTTCTATTGGAGACCGGCTTATGTTAGAAGATTTACGGTATGTGATTACAACTTGCAAACGACTACACCAGGATTTATTTGGCCGCCATTACGCCAGTCAGCCTGGTGTTAATCCGACTGGTGTAATGGCAACCTGCAAAATACCAATCCGGTCAATTATATTCTAATTTATTTTGCATAAATGATAACACAGTGCTGCACACGGCTCACTTTTCTCACTTTTACTCACTTTTATTGAATGTCTAATACTTTTTTCACTTTTCTCCCTAAATATCACTATTCTCACCTTTTTTAATAAAATTGCTTTTTAAAATATACTAGCGCCAGAGTTATGGAGTGCAAGACCAGTTATAGGATTAGCGACATGCTACTATTAACCGTAATTCATTGCGATAATCGCTCCTTTGGTGCGGAGTACTCCTATGAAACAGAAGGGTGTCCCTTCTGGTACTTGGCACCAAAGGAGTTTGCTCTTGACTTTAATTCTAATTTGAATAATATTGTTTTTGTGCTAATGTGTGTAACATTTAAATTTAGGTTTAGAATGATGCTGCATTCATTTTAGTACCCTACATGTATTCACTATTGCAAAGGTTAAATGAATATTAATCTGTCAACATCTGCAGGTAGTTGTATCAATATTCTGCATCGTTTTATTCCTAAACATGTGATTTATTTCACTAAATTCTTTATCTGTTTTATGATAGCCGTGAACTCTGATTAACCCCCTGAGCACATTAAGCTCAAACTATTGTTAAACATTTGCTACCGTATATTTTCTAACAAAAGCCGGTCTCCAATTGAAGCCCGGTTTACAGTTGAAGCCAGGTTGTTTAGGCTTGTATTGGGAATTTTAGCGCCGGCCATCGGTGGGATTTAACGTTGTAATCGAGGCAAGTTTTGCTTTTCTACCCATATTTTATGTACTTTCATGGGGCATACACGGTATTGCATTGGTATATTTGTATGTAAATGGCACAGACTAATCCGAACGTGAACGCAACCCCTCATAAACGCAGGTCATTTGCTATATTTTGTCACCAATTCTCATTAGGATAAAAATATAAACCGGTCTCTAATAGAAGCCGGGTTTCTATTAGAAGTCCCTCCCAGGGTGGTGATCGACCTGGAAAACCAGGAAAACCTGGAAATTTATGAATCTGGAAATAACCTGGAAATAGCCTGGAATTCTAGCTTGAAGAAACCAGGATTTTAGGCTGCGATTTAAAGGAGAACCAACAAGATTTTGTAAGGTACCCTGAAACTTAAACCACCTGAAGAAAAGTCATGAAGAAAGCAAGTGGTGCAGCAAAATCTCTGTGAAAATTAATAAACGAAAGTTATTAGCCATCAAAGTTTGACCGTAGGATAATGTAGACTCCCTTACTGGATGTTCCCCTGGGTTAACGGTCAAACTTTGATGGCTAATAACTTTTGTTTACTAATTTTCACAGAGATTTTGCTGCACCACTTGCTTTCTTCATGACTTTTCTTCAGGTGGTTTAAAGGACAAATGACAGGGTCATACCTCAGAAAAAAAAAACGATTCAAAAAATATTTAGCACAGGCTATCAGGTATAGTAATTAAAAGTACAGAAAAAATTTGAGCCCGATTAGTTGAGGTATTGCAGAGATATAACCGTTAGTTGTCTCCTATACCGTTAACACGACGGTTCCACAGAAGTTCCACACTCTGTCACGTGTCCTTGCAAATTCGAATGGGAGGTGTGGCTTGGGCGTGGCTATTTCGTGTAATTTCGCCTGATTTTGCCGAACTTCGATTGCTAATAACTTTTTGTAACCAATTTCGACACGACTTTCATTGGTTTCAATGGTTTTTGACATCATATCATTAAACTGGAAACATTTTCAGTTTATGCTCAGAAACCATGTCAGTTCTCCTTTAAGTTTCAGGGTACCTTACAAAACCTTGTCAGTTACTGCCAATGTGCGAAATCAGGCAATGTGAGAAATAATTTGACGAGTTTGAATACAAACGCTGTTTTCCCCATAAAGGTTTTTTCTAAAAACGTCCGCGAATGTAAAAGAACCGCCGCATGTCAAAACGTATTCGTAACTAGTTTTGGTTAAGTTACGTTAATTAGTTTTGTCTCGGTAACTTGTGTCAAAAAGGGCGGGAGTTCCGACATATCAAAATCTGTGGTACAGATGTATCAATGTTTCATGAAAAATGGCTATTAATTTTAATTATTCGAACCTGGATTACCATGAAAACACCTGGAAATAACCTGGAAATAGCCTGGAATTTTGTGATCCGGTCAGAATCACCACCCTGCCCTCCTGAAAATTAAAAATTTTAATAGAAGCTCGGGCTTGTATAAGAAAATTTGTGGTATATTTCACTAAATTCTTTATCTGCTTTTGATAGCTGGGAATTCTGATTAACCGCTGAGCACATCAAAATTAGACTGCAAGTTGTATTGCCAATTATATTTGATTTACTGGCTAGAAGAACATTTAGAAAGTAAATGCTTAGCTTCATTTTTTAATTAACACCATCATAAAAAGTAGCTAATATTGTGTTATTTTGGTTGTAGGAGTAGCAGTACCAATAGTTCAATTAAAATATTTGTTAATTCACTTTCAAAATGTTTTTACCTGATTTCACTACATTTTAAATACAAATGTAATTGAAATGTAGCTGTGGTTTATATAAATCACAATTGCAATAGTTTTTAATGCTAATATTTTATTACAATTTGATTTTGAACAGACAACTTTTTTCACTTTTCACTCACTTTTTTGATACTTTTTGATGCTATACTCTCACTTGTTTCACCTTTTTTGAGTAGTATAACCATGTGCAGCACTGTAACATTTTAGTCGTACTTGTATATCTTTTGTTGTGATGGTATGCAAAATGTAACTCAGTATTCAAAATTTCATTTCATGAAATATACTTCAATTGTACGCATACATTATTTTTCAAGACAAAAAATATACGAGAATTTCTGGTAACATTAATCTAGTAACATTAGTCTAGTAACATTATTCAAGCAACGTTTCTTTTCTAGTTTTTCAGAAATAATTTTGCAATCGAAACGATTGACACCGCTGTGAATTATTCTGCAAATTTGCGTTTATAAATATAGAGTAAACATTGCACACATTATTACAATAAGATAACAGAATTGTACACACATGTCATTACTATTCATTTATTCAATAACATATAATTCCGTATACAATACATTGTAGCAAATGTCTCCTGTTAGTTAGACTCTATTCTATTTCACAATTTATTTACGTTTTACAAATTCATTTTTATAAAGGCAGAGTTTCACATATTGGGTAATGTAGATCGCCGTTACATGCATGGGTGTCCCAATAATCATCGACAGAAATATACCAAACTACACAATTGATGGTATCCCCAGTCACAGGCTCTCCAGGATACCAGTTGCTATAGACTACAGGTGCTCCTGATGGTACCCAGCGCCATATTCTATCAGATAGACTGTCAGTTGCACCAATCCAGCGATAAATACTTGTAACTGTAGGAAAGTGCAATTCATTCTGCAGCAAATACTGTATACAGCTGACTTTTTTCACAGTGCTGCTGAAAGCTATTTTGAAGCCATTACTCCAGTCAACCCATGGATAAGATCACAACCATATAATAATTCAAGCCCAGGCCACTAATTGAGGCCAGCTTCTATAATTTGCAAATTGCCTCCTATGAGGTTAAATTATGTGCTACAAGCCGTAACCCGTTAAAAATTGACGGAAGATTTGAATTCCATAATTTGTTCATAACAAACGAAATGAAATGAATGACGAAGTAAATTCAATGAATGACAAACTCAGTTAAAGGAGAACTATCATGGTTTTGCAAGGTCCCATGCCCTTAAAACAGTTGAAAGGAAAGAGAAAATTAAAACTATGAGTTCCTTTGGAATGTTTTTGCAAAAATGATTGACGAAGTTATCGAGAATTGAAGAATTACGATCAATTAGAACGCCATTGGCTAACTGCCGACCACGACGTCTTAAACGTATCAGCAAAAGGGCGTGGTCGGCACTGCCAGTGTGACGTCGGAGCCACCTTTTGAGCTACTGATCTAACACATGTTCGTGAATTTGTTTCGGGTGAAGTATTGCTTTGAAAATTCTGATACTTTCGGAAAGTATACCATATATCACAGTAAAACTTGTGAAAAACTTTGACGATAATTAAAAATATTCGAAATTACCATGATAGTTCTCCTTTAATGAATTACGAACTGAATGAAATTAATGACAAACTAAATTAAACTGAACTAAAATAAACTAAACGAACTACATTCATTAAACTGAATTAAAATAAACTAAACAAACTAAATTAAAGTAATTGAAACTAAATTAAACTAAATGAAATTACATTAAACTAAATGAAATTAAACTGAATGTAGTTAATGAAAAACAAAATTAAATTACCGACGAATGACGAACTAAATGAAATGAAAGACGAAGCTTGTAACCGGTCGTGTTGCCAGTGCTGAACATAAGTATAAAGTTTGTGGTGTTACTGAACAAAACACGTACGTACGTACAATCATGTTCAGAATAGTTGTCACTGTTCACGACGGTGCCGATTTGACAACTGATGCTAGCGCCACCTGGTGGTGCATTTCCCTGGACGGGTTGAAGGGTGCCAAGAGGTGTTGCATGAGTGCATGTTACGCGAAAGGGGGGGTCGGTTATCATCAGCACCCCTTGGCACACTTCAAGCCGTCCAGGGAAATGCACCACCAGGTGGCGCTAACATCAGTTGTCAAATCGGCACCGTCGTGAACAGTGACAACTATTCTGAACACGACTACGTACGTAATGCAGGTAAGATGTCATTCGACGTCCAGTTATTGTGAGAGGAGTGCAGGCGAAGCTCGCCAGGTGACGTCATATGCGCATGATGTACGTACGTACCTGTTTTGTTCAAACTCCCTATTGCATTTCCATACGTGGAAGCGCCGTAAGAATTGAAAGCGGACGCAAACCACGTGACCACCACCACCACCTCCACCACCACGTCCACCACCTAGCCAAATTATATATTAAGATGAAATACAGTATGTATTATCAAAGAATACAATTTTATCTATACTGCACACTTTTATACTGGCTTTTTTTTGGGGGGGCAGGCCCATATTTTTATGCACGATGCTCGAACCCAGCTTATATTTGAAGCCCAGCTAATACTCGGAGCCAACAATTATTCTGAGGAAATACGGCATGATGTAAGACGATTTAATACTAGACTTACTATTATAGTGCGTCCTCAGAGCTGATTGCTCCATGAACTGTCTATATTTACTAAATGACATGCAGCAAATTGGCAAAATATATTCGCATCAAGTGACTGATGTTTCTGGGAAAAGGTAGCAACCACTGCCAATTGCAGTATAAAGCCCAGGGCATTTAACAGTTTGACCGGAAGCTAGAAATTATAATTCATATAAAACATCAGACCCTGAATAATGTACTCCAGATTGTGGAGTAGGTACCTAAAACTATACATGAAATACAGTGTGCAGTTTTGGCAATAGAAAGTTGGTTACCTGCATACACCAGACCCAAGATGATCAACAGGAATGCCTTCATGGTTGTAACACGAGAATTCAGCCTGTAAAATGTAGTTAGAGTTTGCTAAGATCCCACTTATTTATACCTTATTGTCTGACTATAT
>JAVBJR010000270.1:0-5488 GCA_031546965.1 Dysgonomonas sp. | reverse complement strand
TTTGTTCTGCCACCTTTGGGATTTCCCCTGCTTCTGGTCTCTATTATCTGGTCCCTTCCTTTGGTTAGGGTTTTGGGACTTTGGTTTGTTAGAGGATGGTTCTTGCTCTTTCTCATCCCTAGGTTTTGAACTACGCCAACCCAAGGCAGATTTCAGCATTTTCTCGGGGGGCAATGATCTTTCCCATTCTTTGCGGTAGATTCCCAACGAGGCTTCGAACATGGGAGCTTGCTCTACCATCTCTGCAACTGAGCGGAACGGAACCCCTATTAGTACTCTCCAGAATTTTTTATTTAATTTGTCTTTGATTCTCGTCACTTTGGCTATCTCGCTTGCATTTTGGTCGACTATCCTGTAAAACAGTATAATCGCATGGATATAGGACAATAGAGGTTCATCGACATCTTGGGATCTCTTCTCTAATTCCAATCGCATCAGAGAGGTATATTGGAAGGCTTTAATTAATCCCTGCACGAAAACATCCCATTCCTTAAACCCTTCTTCACAACCCCACCAATTCCTATCTGCTTCTTTCAACGTTCTAGGCACTACCTGGGTCATGAACTCTTCCTCTTAGTACCCCCTTCCCCCCCCCCCCCACAATAGCATATTCTGCCAAACCTTCAATATACTCTATGAGGTCATTCGGAGGGAACCCGCTGTGAGAGGGCAAGGTCATTTGCTTAGGTATCCTACTTATCGTTCCCCTCGGAGTAAACCGGACCTTACACCCGGCTAGTGCCATTCCTAAGTCACGGACAGGAACTGTCCCACCTTCAATCCTTACCACCCCTAACCTCCCTTCTCTTTCCGGTCTAAGGTAAGGAGTTGCCCCCATCCTATTTTCTTGAGGGGGGTCTGTAATACCCAGTTGACGTATGTCACTTACTAATTGCCCAATTTGCTGTTGGGGATTTTCGAGTAACAGAGGGGTTTGCATTCTTCCCCCTGCTCCAGCAGGTGGTGGGTTATTTGGGTTATTCTCCTCTCTTTCTCTCATAATCGCTCTCATTTGGTTCGCTAACTCCTGGTTTACTCTCATTGCTTCCACTACTCTACTCCACAACTGGGGGTCATTCATCTGTTCCCCAGAAAAATTCAGTAATCCTCCTAAAATAGTAGTGGGTATGGCTTTATTTAAATCCGCACTACTAGTATCAGAAACCCCCTCACTTCCTTCATTGGGCTCTTCCAGCGGTATATTGAGTTGGGGTGATGGTGGAGGGGGTTCAGGAATATCCTCCAATCCTGATTGGCTTGACTGGGCTCTTCTGCCACGTGCCCCTCTCCCCCTTCCTCGACCAACGCCCCGCCTTCCCGCTCGACCGCGTCTCCCACGGCCCGCACCTCGAACGGTGATTCGTTCGTTTCTTCCACCAATCCCCGCGTAATCCGGGTCATTGTCCCCTCGGAAGTCAACGGGGGAACGCGCTCTAACCTGCTCCAAGATGGCTTTCGAAGGACCAGCGTCGGTTCTATCGACGTCCGATATGGTTCGATCCATTTCTTTCCGTTTTTTCCCTCTTAGTAGTAAGGAAATACGCAAACCCTTAGACAGAAGGATATGCTCGTTCGCCTAGGAAATAGTGAATCGCTCCAACACAAATATTCAATTTATTAGACACTTCGTTTTTGAGTAGGACCCTGTGGTAGGAATCCTGGCAGGCTCGCCAATTGTAACGACCCACCGATCGTCACAATACTCCACTCTTTCCAGAGAGCCGAGTATTTAAAAGGATTAGAAGAAAATAAGGGATTCGATTAAGTTAGAAGAGGGAAACCAAAAGTAATTGAGTAGGAAGGAAGAGTTAGATTCCAGCACGCCGATGATCGCCGATAGATTACCTAAAGAATCCACCGAAACACCGCTTAAACCCTCCTCGGGTAACAACGTTTAATAATCAAACAATAATATTGCAAAATACCCGCCTCACAACCCGGTTAGAAACTTACTAACCACTCACAACTCGCAATGCGACATACAAATCGAAAGCAGAAACTCTCGGCTTTCAGTGAGCAAAGCCCACTAACCCTCGACAATAATAAACCCCTTAAGGGACAAGGAACTTAGGAATCGAATAGAACACAATTCACACAAAACCTTAGCAATGCAGGAAATTCAGAGGGACATTCGTTCAATCCTCATCAGATCGCCATCCAGCCAAAAAGAGAGCGAGTTCATCCTCCCCCTTACTTTTTATAACTTCCCTTTTCGCGTCATCATCTCTTTTTTCTCTCTCCAATTTCCATTGGTCATTTACTATATGACTCCCTCCCATTAATCAATGGTTCACGTGACGTTTCCTGCATTTTACATCCAGACTCGTATGCAAATCTCCTAGAGGTCGCAAACCAATAGGAGAGTTGTATACGAGCCCCCTTCTTGGAATTTGGCACTTTTAACAAGCTCTTATTTTCACTTAATATATTCCCTTTCTCTCTTTAAACTTAAAACTTCTCTTATAATATTTCTCTATTTCTCACTATTCTTAAAAATACAAGTAAGGCCAATTTGGGCCGTTACATCACCTGGCAATTACGGATTATATGATCAAGTTGAAGCCCTAAAATGGGTGAAGAAAAACATAGCATTTTTCGGGGGAGATCCTCAGAAAGTCACAGTATTTGGAGAAAGTGCTGGGGCAGCTTCTGTAGCTCATCTTATGGCATCGCCAAAAGCAAAAGGTGTGCAGGAAATGTGTGATCAATTTAATGATAAGTTTAATTTGTTTCGAATTAACAGATCACTTTAATGCCACCATCATGCAAAGTGGAAGTTCGTTCGATTATTGGGTACTAACTGAAAATCCAATTACATTGACCAAACGTTTAGCGCATACCTTGGGATGCGCAGTTGAATCATCTAAAATCATTATTGATTGTTTGAAAACCAAGCGTGCAGAAGAAATTGTTGCAGCGCAAAACAATATGACGGTAGGCCTAACAAAAATTCTCGACATTTAAAAAGTCATTTAAAATAATTTAACCAAGTAAATTAATATTACAAATACCCTATTGGAAATTTTACTGTGGTGTGTTCTGAAACAAGCGTGGACAATAACAATCCACCCAGCTGGTGGGTTCTTGCAAATGGCCACGTATTGAACGCTCTCATTCATTGTCACACCATTTTTCTTTTCGTAAAAGAATACATACAATTGTTTTATGTATATTAATTCGATCAGATCATGTGCAGTGTTTAGCTATATTATATGCAATCACAATACGTTCATAACACACATGTAGATGAAATTGCTGGAGTATATTTTGTTCCCAATATGTCTAACAATAATATTTAATAGAAGTTGTTTGGCACGGTTGCAATTGGCTGACTATGATAAAACATATGGCCTTGTGCTTTAATAATCTCAGAAAGTGATCTGTATAGAGAGCAAACCATTATAACCAGGATGTAGTAAAACTGTTGCCAAAACTGGATTTACTCGAAGGTCCAATCTTTTAAGAATAATAGTTAAGACATGTAGCTTTTATTTGTGCATTTCGGATTGTGAATAACTATTGCATTTTTTAACAAATGAAATGGTAGTTGTCCTTATTGGTGATTTGCCTCAGCACTACACAGCGGCGCCAACACAAACAATGCTTACAAAGCCGCTAAATAACTTTCGTGGATGCGTTTTGCCTCGTCACTTCAAAGCACACACAACAAAACGTGTTTTTCTACTCGGCATCTAATTAATTATTTCAGTTTGGAATTACACCCTGTGTGCTAGCAACAGGTTACATGAATAACAGAACTGTTGACTTTTTAAAATTCAGATTATGTTGTATGCTGTAGTTGCTTTCGCACCTGTTGTGGAAAATACACCTGATGAATTTTTCCCTGAACATCCTTCCAAGTTGCTATCAAAACAGTATAACAACAATGTATCAATAATATGCGGAGTAAATCAAGAGGATGCAGGGATATTTGTTGCAGGTATGTACCGTTCATCATATACAGTACACAGTTAATTATGATGAAAATATGTCGTATACCGTATTTACTCCTTTAAACCCCGGGTCTCCTATGAACCCCGGTCTCTATTAAACCCCTGGTTGTTGAGGTATGTAGCAAGGAGGTTAGAATGTAAATGGAGGGAGCGTAAGCGACGTTTGCTGTCGCCGGAAACGGAACCCTCCTTGCATTGTTTGGAGGGTGCTTTAAGGCTATCCCGCCTCTGATGTAACTGCTTTGGTCTTGCACGTGGTCTTTAAGCATCCAATGGAAACCTGACCACGCCCCCCGCACGCATAGATCCCGCCTCCAAAGTTCGTCCTACTGGCGGGATAGCCTCTTCCTAGGGTCCACAAAAATTAGGCACACACCTGCTTCACTTTCCAACACAGCAGGAGTCCCTAATGCTCCCTCCATTACATTCTAACCTCCTTGGTATGTAGTGAATATAAACCCCGGGTCTCTAATAAACCCCGGGTTTCCGATAAACCCCTGGTCTCGGATAAACCCCGGGTCTCCGACAAAACCCCCGGGTGTATCTGGCATTACTTCCAGTCCAGATTTATTAGGAAGACGATGAAGAACAGCAACAACGAAATGTATTAGTCATCTTTGACGAGTACGAATAAATGTAATATTTGAATAACAATCCCGGATGGTAATGCTTTATAAGGTATTCAGGCTCATTTGTGTTTTAGTGTAAATAGACCCCAGTCTCTAATGAACCCCCGTCTCTAATAAACCCCCGGTCTTTGCCAATTTTTTTTAAAAGAACCCCCGGGGGTTTAAAAGAGTAAATACGGTATATTCATTTCACATCAACCAAATAATGTCGTGCTGTTGAAATGAAGTGATCACCCAAGATCTCCACATATCAATGTCTATTCATGTTGCCCATACTGAAACAGAATTTCCAGACCAGAAGCACATACTGAGCCATACACCATGACACCTAGTGGGAATTTAGCTTGAACGGACACCCACACTGGGTGATAATGTTGAAATTTGTGCTGTATATAATACAAAATGGTGGCCATCACAGAATAAACAGAACATGCTCTCATAATTGCTGTGCAATCCATGTTATATGTGCTCCTTAGCCAAAGCCTACACTCAGAGAAAAAAGTTGGTCAAAGTGAGTAAACTGGTTAGTCAGTGCAGCAATCCAGCCAATATGACCATGAAGCTTGATCATTGTGACTCAAAAGGCTAGTCAGAACTGTAGACTTGTCAAAGTGACTAGTATATATTAGTCATATTGACAAATGACATTAGTCAGTTTTGTAGATGTTGGTCAAGTTGACCATCGCAGTTAGTCACTGAACAGCAAGCTGGTCAATATGACCAATATGTTTACTCACTGAACAGCAAGCTGGTCAATATGACCAATATGTTTACTCCTGATCTCCTCCCATCACAGTTGCGTGTCCTCCCTCCATCTCTCTGCTAGTCATTTCTTCATTGTACACTTCACATATTACATACTCGTCTTCGTCCTTTTCATTCGACCCTCATCCAGCAGTCTAAACC
>JAVBJR010000156.1:0-44245 GCA_031546965.1 Dysgonomonas sp. | reverse complement strand
TCAGTACTCGGAGCGGGACTTGAACCCGCACAACCTAATGGTCACAAGATTTTAAGTCTTGCGTGTCTACCATTCCACCATCCGAGCATCCTATGAGCGAAAGACGGGATTCGAACCCGCGACCCCGACCTTGGCAAGGTCGTGCTCTACCAACTGAGCTACTTTCGCAAAATATAGATTTACTTTCGTTTGTTATTACAAACTACTTCGGTAAATGCGAGTGCAAATGTAGAATCTTTTTTTGATTTGACAAATAAATTCGGCACTTTTTAGAAGTAGATGGATGTTTATTATTTGAAGGCTTAGCTGAAATCTGATCTACGACACTATGTGTCAAAGTTATAAATTTTAATTTCTGACTCTAAAGAAACTGTCATCTTTAAAAACCCTATAAGAACGCAAACGTTCGGTAGAAGGTCCGGATACAACCCTACCTGTTCCATCTTCCATCTGATAAATAGATTTACACTTAGGGCATTGCGCTTGTATCTGATTCTTTAAAATTTGTATTTCATTAATTAATGGAGCCTCATATGGACAGCACAAATCATAGGCATAAATATTTTTCTCAATACTACTAATAGCCAAAACTCCTGCATATCCTGCATATATGACAGTTCCCGTATTGTTATAATATTTTTCTACATGGTAAGGATTCAGAAATTTATTATCTAATAAGATATTAATATCTACTTCAACACGCCTTATCGGAATAGTACTTTCCTTACTTTCTTCTTTGGCACAAGCTGAAAGTAAAGAAATAGCAACAATAATGAATATATATTGAAAAAATCTAGTCATTTTTTAAGATATTGTCAATCAATTGTAATTCTTCTCCCGTAAAATTAGGAGTATTCAAGGCTGCAATATTGTCCTCGAGTTGTTTTACCGAACTTGTACCCAATATGACAGATGTAGTATAAGGATTGTTTAATACCCATGCCAAAGCCATTTCGGCGAGCGTTTGATTTCGGTTTTGAGCCAATTTGTTTAAGAGTTTAGACTTTTCTACCGCTTCTACAGTTACTTGATTCTGTTGAAGAAAACCGCTCGATTTTGCAGCACGCGAATCTTGTGGAATTCCGTTGAGGTACTTGTTGGTTAATAAGCCTTGCGCAAGAGGAGAGAACGCAATAAACCCGCTGCCTTCTTTGCGAACAAGCTCAAGCATTTGTTCTTCAGGATTGCGGACAAACATATTGTACCGATCTTGATAGATAAGGCAGGGTACTTTATTATCGTTAAGAATACCGAAAGCTTTCTTAGCCATTTCGTACGGATATTTGGATAATCCGATATATAAAGCCTTTCCTTGTCGCATAATATCCACAAGAGCCATCATCGTTTCTTCCACAGGGGTTTCGCTGTCATAACGATGGCTGTAAAAAATGTCGAAATATTCTAAACCCGTTCGTTTCAAACTTTGGTTGATACTTGCCATAATGTATTTGCGTGACCCACCATCTCCGTACGGACCATCCCACATCAAGTGTCCGGCTTTTGACGAAACGATCATCTCATCCCGATGAGCAAATAAATCGTTCTTTAATACTTTGCCAAAAGTTTCCTCTGCACTGCCGGGAGGAGGACCATAATTATTGGCTAAATCGAAGTGAGTAATACCTTGTTCAAAAGCATATAATAGCATTTCTCGTGAGTTATTATAATCATCAATCGCTCCGAAGTTGTGCCACAACCCCAAAGAAAGAATCGGAAGTTTTAATCCACTGTTTCCACAAAATTTGTATTCCATATCTTTTTGGTTTTTATGAGAATGACAAATGTAAAAAATCTAAATTAGAAGACTATAGCGAAAATAATTAAAATGAAGTCATTTTGACTTTTTTAGTATTTCAACCAAAGTAAGGTTGATCAGAATGTTTAGACTTGCTTACACGCAAAAATTCAGACTAAATCTGACAGTTTGGCTATTTATTTAAGGTTGTATATTTGGGTTTTCTAAGACATAATTTCTTGGAATAGTTATATAATTAGAGGGGGATTTTCGTCCCCCTTTACCATTCCAGTCAGTCAGGATATTTCTGCCAGGCTAGTTTTTTCATTCCGATAACTCTATTACTTCTAAGTCTTTGATATTTCCATCATCAAGTACAAACCTTAGTAAAGTCCGTACTTTGTGAAAGCCGTATTTGCCGGCAGCGCCGGGGTTTATATCCAAGCAGTTATACTTTTTGTCATATATTACTTTCAGGATATGCGAATGCCCGCAAATAAATAACTTAGGTGGATTGGTTTGCAGAATACTCTTCACTTTAGGATCATATTTTCCCGGATAACCGCCGATATGGGTCATCAGAATATCTACCCCTTCTAAAGTAAACCGCAAAAATTCGGAATAAGCAGCCCGTATATCTGCACCATCGATATTACCATACACTGCACGGAAAGGCTTGAAGGCTTCAAACTTCAAAGTCAGATCGAGAGAGCCTATATCTCCGGCATGCCAAACTTCATCGCAATCGGCAAAGTGTAACTTATACTTCTCATCCCAATAGCTGTGAGTATCCGACAATAATCCTATTTTTTTCATCTGATTACTCTCCTTTGTAATGATGTGATTCTTTGTAAGGTACACCAAATATTCTGCCTGTAATTTTATCCACAGGCACTTTCCATATTTTGACATTCGTCACAGCCGGTTCCGAGTATTTGAAAGGGCGATCGGTATATTGTTGCATAAGGATATTCAGTATCTCTACTTTCTCGTCGAAGTCGTCTACAAAAGTTACTTTGCCGCGACAAATTACACTGCTGCCCTTTACCCTGTAACTGCAAGCAACCTGTTCGTGTTGATGTGTAATCTCCGAAGGTGTACAAAAGGTTATGCAGATATTCGGATTATTTTCTATTGCTCTTACTGCTGAACCTTCAGGTCCCGAATGCAGGTATACAATATCGTCTTTATAACCAAAATTCATGGGAATAACATAGGGTAAACCATCGGTATCTATCATTCCGATGAAGCACTCTTTGCATTCTCGTATCGTTTTCTCAATAAACTCTCTTTCTTCGATTGTGATAGTTACCATAGTTCGTTCTAAATTTTTGTCTTTTGTAAAAATACAAAAAAGCACGGCTCTGTAAAACCGTGCTTTAAAATAAAAAAAATTAAATGCTTTTATTGTTATTTCTTGATATAGGTGATGGTGTCGATTCTCCACCAATATTATTAATTTTGACCGGGTATCTCACCTCATTATACTCTAGCATAGATTTCATACGTCTGTATATTTCGTTTCTAGTATCATAAGGATAAATTTTTCATGTGTTTATGTAAAATATAGAGTGATAGATGAATTTGAGAAATAAAGAATACCTTTACTCCACATACAAAACCAATCCTTTCAAATATTCACCTTCGGGATGATAAATATTAATAGGGTGATCGGCAGGTTGTGTCAATTGATGCAATATTTTTACACTTCGCCCCGATTGTGCTGCTGCACTGAATACCGCCAGCCTGAAAGCATCTTTGGAGATTACTTGAGAACACGAAAAAGTAAATAATATACCTCCTGAAGCTATATTCTCGAAAGCAGTTGCATTCAATCGTTTGTAGCCTTGCAGTGCATTTTTTATTGCTCCTCTGTGTTTAGCAAAAGCAGGAGGATCTAAAACGATAAGATCATAATCTCCCTTGTTTATTTTAGCCAAGTATTTGAATGCGTCTTCGGCAAAAGCAGCATGCCTGCTATCATTTGGAAAATTTAATTCTACATTATTATGAGTCAACATAATTGCTTTAGCAGAACTGTCAACCGAATGTACCAATTTGGCATCGCCACGCATGGCATAAAATGAAAAACCACCTGTGTAACAAAACATATTTAGAACTGATTTGCCTTTCGAATATTTTTCGATCAAAGCTCTATTGTCTCGTTGATCTACAAAAAAGCCGGTTTTTTGCCCTTTGACCCAGTCGGGCTGAAATTTCAATCCATTTTCAATTGCTAACTCTTCTACTTCTTTGCCTCCAAAAAGATAACCGTTTTCGGCACCTAAATCGGCTTTGTAAGGTAAAGTGGTTTCCGATTTGTAATATACATTTTTGATGGTAGCACCTAAAACCTCAATGATAGCATTACTTATCTCGATTCGCGATTCGTGCATACCCACCGAATGCGATTGCATTACGGCTGTATTTCCGTATATATCTATAATCAGTCCGGGTAAATTATCACCTTCACCATGAATAAGCCTGTATGCAGTGTTGGTATTGGATACTATTCCGATTGATTTACGTAGATTGAATGCAATACTCAGTTTTTCTTTCCAAAACGAAAAATCGATTTTTCTCTCTTCAAAGCTAAGCACTCTAACCTCTATACTTCCGATCTGATAATGTCCTACAGCTATAAAATCGTCATTTGTGGTGTATACATTTACAACTTCACCTTCGGTAAGGTTCGAATCTTTTTGTGCTACTGCTCCCGAGAAAATCCAGGGATGAAAACGACGAAGCGATTCTTCTTTCTTCGGTTTAAGTGTAATTTTTTTATAGCTCATATAATATAGTTGCAAGTAATTAGTTACGAGTTACAAGTCAGTTTTTCAAGAAAACATAACTCTTATTTTTCTTCTGCCAAACTTGGATTGAGGCGTATTAGTTTATTATATATTTCGAGGCAAGCCCAAGCATCAAGCGAAGCATATTTTTGCTGAGCTTCGGTCAACACATCTGCTTCCCAATTAGACAGTCGTTGGCTCTTGGATATTTTTTCTCCAAACAGAATGGCATAAATACGTTGCAGTCCGTTGTCTTCTATACCGAATTTTTTGACGAATGCTTGCAGTTCGATAAAATTTTTAGGATCTAACTCCATTCGTTTCCTTATTGCCGAAAAATCGTCCTTAAGAGAAAGTCCTATTTTCTTTATATCAGTACTTATGAGTATTTGAGTCAAACACTGGGGTATATCTATCAAATTTAACCGGAACAAAAAACAGGTATCCTCTGTTGAAAGCTGCATCAAAGCAATGGTGCGGGTAAGTCCTTTCTTGAAAGATGGGCGGGTCTCGGTATCGAAACCGATAATAGGATAACGCTCCAAGAATGAAGCTGCTTTTATAGCCTCTTTTTCAGTTTGTACCACAATTATTCGTCCCGAAAAAGTTGCCGGAGGTAAAGTGGCTATTTGGTCTTTTGATATTGTACTTACCACTCTTGTTGCATATTATCGGAGTCAGAATCGTTATCGTCCATATTTTCTTCATTTGTTGAATATTCGAGCAAGTGAAGTGCCCGAAGTACATTTACCAATTTTTGCCCCCAATAGAGCTTAAAGTTTTCGAAGCAAGTATACAAACCTTCGCTCATATTTTCCTCTATTCCTTGCTCATATATCGAAATAAAATTTTTGATATCTTGATATATGTCAGTTATATCTTCCGATATGCTGGCTGCGATAGGAGTATCACTGTATTTCATATCTTCGAGAAATACTTCCAAATAGGTATCATTCTCTTTAAATGCGGCATATAACTTCGATACTATATAATTGTAGTCATCTTCCGTAACCGTTACTTCGGGATATATTTCGTCATCTATTTCTACTTGAGGCAACAATGCAGCCTTCAGATATAACAGAGGTAATAATTTTGTTAATTTATTAGTATACTCTTTGCTTGTTAGGCTTTCCTGATTTTCTAAAAATGAGCAATATTGCACAGCAACTGTAACAAACTCAACTACATTTTTGGAAAAGACAATATTGCTTGCCAACTCTTGTTTCATTCTTGAATATTTTATTCTATTTTGATAGTACAAATTTAGGAAATAATATTGAAACATACTTCTTGTATGTTATATCTTGTGAAAACACCAATTATAAACACTTTGTATTTGTAATACGATAACTTAATAGTACCTTTGCAATGGATTTTGAGGATATGTAATTTGTTACGAAAGATCGCTACAGGCACTTATAGCTGAGAATAATAAGAATAAACTTCCTTTTACTCTAGGAAAGAGATAACTAACATAGTAAGATTTTTAAATTTACTTAATGAAAACAATTCTATTTTTACTAACCGTCTTTTTGTCGGCAAGCAGTGTTGTATGTGCGCAACAACCAGAAATTTACCAAAACAAAGATAAATTTGGTATAAAGCAAGGCAATAAAACATTAGTTAAAGCTCAATATGAGGCAATGGAGCTTCTGGAGGAGGGCTTTTTTGCATTTAAAAGAAATAATAAATGCGGTGTTATGACTAAAAATGGAACTATTATTCTGCCCGAAATATATGACGGAATAAAGTCTTATGGAAATGGCTTATTTTTGGTAAAAGAAGGTAAAACATGGGGATTGGTAGACCGAACTGATAAATTGATATTACCTGCCGATTATACTGGTTTTAAATTTGTAAACGATTGGCTTTGTGAAGTTAAATCAGAAGGGAAAATCGGATTTATAAATAAATATGGCGAAGTAGTTATTCCTGCAGAATACGAGAGTATAGCTCCTTTTAATGACGATTTTTTTCTGATAGAGCGAGATGGCAAATCGGGGCTTATTGATACTAACGGAAAGGTAATTGTGGAGGCTCTGTACGACGGTTTTGATAAAATTGCAGACAAAGATCTTTATAACATAAGATTGGATAATAAGATTGGATTAATGACTCCCAACGGGCAAGTTATTTTAGATCCAATATACGATAATATAGAAGATGACGATTGCATCGGCATGAAGTTGACCAATAACGGTAAAATCGGATTTTATACCAAAACCAGTCGGCTTATAACACCGGTATATTCAAAGGTATTGTTTTATCAACCCGAATTAAATTTGGCGGTAGTAGAAGAATCGGGCAGATACGGTATTGTAACTGCTCAAGGAACGGTTACCCTCTCTGCTTATGAGAATATAAGCCGTTTTTCGTCAAGAGGTATTGCTTTTGTTGAGAAATCGGGAAAACTGATGGCGATAAATGTACAAGGTCGCGAGATGATTCTTCAAGAAATTATGGGATCGGCAAATCACCCTCCTCAATAATTGGTTGATACTTAAAAGCACATAACATACAAGTATTCGATAAATTATCTGCACAGATCTGTATCTTAGTATAAGATTTATTGCAGATTTATAACATTGTTATCCAATTTTCAAACACTATTTTCTAATTCACAAAAAAGCCCAAAGTGAAAATATCACTTCGGGCTTAATATCTTTTGCTTCTATCTGTAATTAGCTATACATTTTCTCTCTCAACGCTTTGATTTCGGGAGAAACAATATAGTCATCATAATCCATACGTTTATCAATAGCTCCATTAGGAGTAAGCTCTATGATACGATTACACACCGTTTGGATAAATTCGTGGTCATGCGATGACATCAATACATTGCCTTTGAATTGCTTCAATGTATTATTGAATGCTTGAATAGACTCCAAATCGAGGTGATTGGTAGGAGAATCCAATACCAAACAATTGGCATTTTTCATCATCATACGAGCGATCATACAGCGCATTTTTTCGCCCCCCGACAATACTTTGGCACTTTTTAAAACCTCTTCTCCGGAGAATAACATTCTGCCCAAAAATCCTTTCAAATATATTTCGCTAGTATCGTCCGAAAACTGTGCTAACCAATCTACTAGATTCTGGTCTATTTTGAAATATTCCGAATTATCTAGGGGCAAATAAGCCTCCGTAATGGTTTGTCCCCATTCGAAAGTTCCTGCTTTAGGAGTTTCGTATCCATTGATAATCTCAAAAAAGGAAGTCATTGCTCTCGGATCTTTAGACAAGAAAATCACATGATCGCCTTTCTCTATATTAAAATTGATATTATCAAAAAGTTTTACACCTTCTATAGACTGACTTAAACCTGCAACTTCAAGAATCTTATTTCCGGGTTCACGATCGGGAGTAAATATAATTCCCGGATATTTACGTGACGATGGCTTGATCTCTTCGATATTCAGCTTTTCGATCATCTTTTTACGGCTGGTAGTTTGTTTCGACTTAGCCACATTGGCGCTAAATCGACGGATAAACTCCTCCAACTCTTTCTTCTTCTCTTCGGCTTTCTTATTTTGTTGAGCCTGTTGACGCGAAGCTAATTGACTGGATTCGTACCAGAAACTATAGTTACCTGCATACGCGTTTATTTTACCAAAATCGATATCAACAGTATGTGTACAAACCGAATCCAAAAAGTGACGGTCGTGAGATACAACCAATACCGTATTCTCGAAATTCGACAAGTATTGCTCCAACCACATTACGGTTTCGATATCCAAGTCATTTGTAGGCTCATCTAGAAGCAAGTTATCAGGATTACCAAACAAAGCACGGGCAAGCAAGATTCTCACCTTTTGCTTTCCGCTCATATCCCTCATCATTTGCTGATGAAATTCGTCTTTGATACCCAAACCACTTAATAAACTGGCAACATCGTTTTCGGCATTCCAGCCTTCGAGTTCTGCAAATCGTTCTTCCAACTCCGAAGCTCTGATACCATCGGCATCTGTGAAATCTTCTTTTGCATACAAAGCGTCTTTTTCTTTCATTATCGACGAAAGAATACTGTGTCCTTGCAGCACAGTATCCATAACTGTTTGATCGTCGTAAGCAAAGTGATCTTGCGATAAAACCGACATTCGCTCGTTGGGAGCTAAGGAAAAAGACCCGTGAGTCGCATCCTTTTCTCCACTCAATATTTTCAAGAAAGTAGATTTACCTGCACCATTGGCTCCAATGATACCATAACAATTGCCGGGTGTAAACTTCAGATTCACATCCTGAAATAAAACCCTCTTTCCAAACTGGATTCCTAAATTAGAAACTGTAATCATATTAAATTCAAAATGGTGAGCAGCAGGTTAATGT
Organism: Dysgonomonas sp.; assembly: GCA_031546965.1. Classification (GTDB taxonomy): domain Bacteria; phylum Bacteroidota; class Bacteroidia; order Bacteroidales; family Dysgonomonadaceae; genus Dysgonomonas_A. The sequence goes on along the minus strand of JAVBJR010000156.1, from coordinate 35,389 downwards.
TACTCACCAAGTTATATATTGTTTTAGTTTAACTCGGGTACTTAAAGTGCCTTTACAACAATCGATCGGCGAAGTTCGGGAGTTACCGTTACAGTTCTCTTCTTCCCTTGGCTCTTTACTTCAATTACTAATATTTTTGAAGCATCAGATCCCGATACATATTGATTGAAAGCGTAAAGATAGCTAAAACATGGCGCATATAGGCTTTCTTTCTTAAATAATTCGGCTACCTCCTTGTATCTGTTCACATTCCAGTACATACAATCGGGGAAACCATTCGCATCAATAAAGCGTGTTTTAGGATCTTTCAGAGGCATCGATTCTATAATGAAACGTTTGTATGCTTTTTCTAAACCGTCGCTTGTATAATCAAATTTCACATTTCCAATTTTCAAGATACGATCACCGGGACGAATTCCGGCTTCATATGCAGGCGAATTAATATCCACATCAGTAATCCTGGCAATATCTTTCGCATCAAAATTCAAGCCGGTATAGTTAAAACCTTTTTTACTTACCACATATTTTCCTGTAGACTTAGCCACCGAATACGGATATTGCATCAATAACAGGGGTGCATGTATTCTTGTATATTCTTGAATATCGTAATCTTCGGTTACAAATTCTTTAGTATGGCAGTCCCAAATCTGAGTCATTTTATCAGTACTGATATACTTCTTATCGAAGAAGCGAACACCTAACTCAAGGACAAATTGACCTTTAGCTTCTGCACCAGCATCATCTGCTGACAAAATCGGTAGTTTTACCATATCGTTAGTCTCAAAATCGTATCTCCATGATTGTAAATTTTTACTGCGACCAGCAGCAGCTGCATCATATTTCAAGTTAGGTTGATAAGTATAGTAAGTCTGAACAATAATGTCAGGATCTTTTCCACCTCTAACTAACCCTCTAGCAATCAATGCTTTTTCTATTTGGCTATTGATATAAGAATCAACATCCGGAAGTGCACCTTCTTCCTTTAAAAAATCGAATGTACGATAGTCCGAAAAATCAACATCTGCATTTGGATCTACTTTTACCGGTAACGAGAATGTACGCTCATTTGTATCCTCTAAGCTATAGAAAGCATAAGCATCAGCCAAATGAAATTCGCTAAGTGCATCCATACTTTTACAGTCACGTTTTATTTCGTACTCTTTAAAATAAGTATCCACGTTTCTAATAGTTAGTTTTATATTAGAGATCGTTGCGTCAGACAACCACGATGCAATAGTAGGATAATTTCTCAAATAAGTAGCTCCTCCATTTACTTCCATAATAACGTCACCCATCTTAATCCCCGCTTTTGCTGCAGGCGAAAATGGCTCTACTGCAGAGACAACAGGCTCTCCATATCCCCAACTCGGATTATCGCTAATTTCGAAAGAGATTCCAAAATCACATAAGGTATCTTTCGACTGAGCATTCCCTCCTAATATAATGGTCGAAATAAAAAACAAGATTAGACTAATTTTTTTCATTTATCGTTAAATTTTTATTCGTATAAACCTAATTAACTCCAGTTAGTGCCTAAAACGTATGTCTACATATAATAATCTGCAAAGATAAGTTATTCATCTTATTAGCAAATACCAATCTGAATAATATTTTAAAATTCTCCTATATTTATTTTATTTCGTACTTTTGTAATCGCAAAATAACGCAATCACTTAATCTGTATTTATATGTTTTCGGGAATAGTAGAAGAAGCCGCAAAAGTAGTAGCCATACGTAAGGAAAATGAAAATGTTCATTTAACAGTAAACTGCTCTTTTATCAAAGATTTGAAAATTGATCAAAGCATTGCTCACAATGGTGTGTGCCTTACAGTTGTAGACCTTACAGACGATACATACACAGTTACAGCCATTAAAGAGACTTTAGAACGATCGAACCTAGGTCTTCTGAAAGTGAACGATAAAATAAATATCGAAAGAAGTATGCTTATGAATGGCAGACTGGATGGGCACATCGTACAAGGGCATGTTGACCAAACGGCACGTTGTACCCAAATTGAAGAAGCCGATGGCAGTTGGTATTTTACTTTTGAGTATGCTTACGACAAAGAAATGGCTAAAAAAGGATATCTAACGGTAGATAAAGGCTCGGTAACTGTAAACGGGGTAAGTTTAACTGTATGTAATCCTACCGACAACTCGTTTCAGGTAGCGATTATCCCTTATACATACGAGCATACCAATTTTCACCAATTTGAAGTGGGTAGCATTGTTAATCTGGAATTTGACATTATCGGTAAATACATCAGCAGAATAGCTGCCATAAAATAAATACCTTAAAACCATATCTTTTATGAATATTCTATTATTGGGAAGCGGAGGAAGAGAACATGCGTTGGCATGGAAAATATTGCAAAGCCCGAAAGTTGATAAACTTTATGTTGCTCCCGGAAATGCGGGAATCGGACAAATTGCCGAAAACCTCAATATTTCGCCTCTTGATTTTGTATCTGTAAAAACTCAAGTTATTGATAAAAAGATAGACATGGTAATAGTAGGACCCGAAGATCCGTTGGTTAAAGGTATCTACGATTTTTTCGTCAACGATAAAGAGATTCAGCACGTACCCGTAATAGGTCCCTCTAAACTAGGAGCAGAACTAGAAGGCAGCAAAGATTTTGCAAAACGCTTTATGATGTGTCACAATATACCTACTGCTCGTTATAAAAGCTTCACAAATGAAAGTCTCGAAGAAGCATACGCATTTCTTGAAGAACTCAACCCCCCTTATGTACTTAAAGCAGACGGGTTGGCTGCCGGCAAAGGTGTACTTATTATAAACAACTTGCAGGAAGCTAAAACAGAACTCAAAGCCATGCTTGGGGGCATGTTTGGAGCAGCAAGCAATACGGTGGTTATCGAAGAGTTTCTATCGGGTATAGAATGTTCTGTATTTGTTCTCACAGATGGTAAATCATATAAAATTCTGCCCGTAGCCAAAGACTACAAACGCATTGGCGAAGGAGACACAGGACTTAATACCGGAGGGATGGGAGCAGTTTCGCCTGTTTCGTTTGCCGACAAAACTTTTATGGAAAAGGTAGAGGAGCGAATTGTAAAACCAACTGTAAACGGCTTACAAAAAGATAATATCATTTACAAAGGTTTTATTTTTGTCGGACTGATTGAGGTACAAGGCGAACCTATGGTTATTGAATATAATGTAAGAATGGGCGACCCCGAAACGGAGGTAGTTATGCTTCGTATAAAATCGGACTTTGTTGACCTTTTGGAAGGTGTTGCCACTGAAACTTTGGAGGCTAAAAACCTCGAAATAGACAACCGATATGCCACTACGGTAATGCTTGTATCAGGAGGATATCCAGGCGATTACGAGAAAGGAAAAACTATCTGGGGATTAGAAGCGGTAAGCGACAGCATAGTTTTTCATGCCGGAACCACACCCCAAGACAACGCCATTGTAACCAACGGCGGACGTGTGCTTGCAATCAGCTCATACGGCGACAGTAAAGAGGAGGCTCTGAACAAATCGTTTACTAATGCCGAAAAAATCAGTTTCGCCGGCAAATACTATAGAAAAGATATAGGATTTGACTTAAAGTAAACGGATGAAAAAAATGTAGCTGCTTTGTATGGGCAGGGCAGAGCCCAGCCCATACGGTTTTCGACAATAAAAATAAATCAGTTTTCGTGCGCTTGCCCTGAAAACCATCTAATAATAATCAATGGATGCTATAAAAAAGTATAAGAAAAATATTGTTCAGAATAAGAATCTTGTTATAATATCGATAATTCTGACAATACTTATACGCCTCATTATTTTTTATTTTTCGGATATTACACTCCGTGACGAGCATATCGAGGGTGGCTATTTATGGACAAAGGATTTAACAGACTTCTTTGCCTCCGGACCTATTTCTTTTGCTATCAGTACACTTTTTGTTTTTGGAATCTCTTTTTATGCTTCTCAACTCAACTCTAAGCATGGATTGATCAGAAATCGCACTTATCTGATATACATACTGGGGAGTCTTATTCTCAGTTCGCATCCCGTGTTTATATATATGACCCCCTATTATATCTCTGCATTGGCATTTCTGCTGTGTACAGATCTGCTCTACTCCTCTTATCAAGATAAAACGGGCAATAGAAACACATATGGTATAGGGTTTGTGATAGGTGTATGTAGCCTGTTTTCGTTCCATATACTCATGTATCTCCCTTTATTTTGGATTGGATTCATTTTGATGAGGTCTTTCAGTTTCAAGAATTTTATTATTTCAATTTTAGGTCTTGCATCCATCTATTGGTTGGTTTTTGTCTTCTTTGTGTGGCAAAATAATATTCCCGGATTTCTAGCCCCTTTCGAACACCTGTATCCCTTGTTATACAATTCGTTCGAAAAAATTTCGTTGATGGGAGAAGGGCTTTTGGTTGCCATTGCCTCTATTTTATTGATTACAATATCACTTGATTATCAAATAAATTCATTTCGCGACAAGATAAGAATTAGGGCTAACATCCAGTTTTTGCACACGGCATCGTTATTTTCAATTCTGTTGTTTTTCTTTGTCGGCTACGACCCCACACTCAATCTGTATGTTTTGTCTTGTAGTACTGCTATATTATTAGCTCATTTTTTTACTTTGGCAGACCAAAAATGGAAAATTATTATCCTCTATTTCTTGATATTAGTATATTGTTCGTGCTGTTTTCTTATTTTGTATAAATAACTAATAAACCTTATATTAATAAGCCGAAAAGTATTTTCTACGCAAAAAGTCATCATTATTGGAAAATTATTCCTTATTTCGCAGTTTAAAACAATATTTATCGAATACTCAACCTATTTATGCAACTTTCATTTACGGCTCAACAAATTGCTGATTTCTTGAAGGGTACGATCGAAGGTGACCCTAATACGCAGGTTAGCAATTTTTCTAAAATAGAAGAGGGGAAACCCGGTTCTTTGTCATTTTTGGCGAATCCAAAATATACAAACTTCATTTATACAACAGATGCCAGCATTGTGTTAGTAAACAATGACTTTGTTGCAGATAAACCTATAAAAGCCACACTTATACGGGTTTTTAACGCATATGCTGCATTGGCGATGCTGTTGGATATGGTCGAAAAATCGAAACCTAAGAAAAAAGGAATCGAACCCATGAGTTTTGTTGCCGAAAGTGCAACATTAGGTATTGACGTATATGTGGGTGCTTTCGCTTATATTGCCGAAAACACAACGGTAGGAGACAATACACTAGTACATCCTCAAGTATATATTGGCGAGGATTGTACGATAGGAAACAATACGATATTATATCCCGGAGTAAAGATATATCCCGGATCGAAAATCGGGAATAATTGTATTATTCACTCAGGCGCAGTAATAGGGTCAGACGGATTTGGGTTTGCTCCCGAAGGCGATATATACAAAAAGATACCCCAAATGGGTATTGTAATCATCGAGGATGATGTAGAGATAGGTGCAAATACCACTGTAGACAGAGCGGTAATGGATGCAACCATTATCAGGCATGGTGTAAAACTGGATAACCTTATTCAAATAGCTCACAATGTAGAAGTGGGAGCTAATACTGTGATGGCTGCCCAGGTTGGAATCTCCGGATCAACAAAAGTGGGCGAACATTGTATGATTGGCGGACAAGTGGGTCTGGGAGGACATATCACTATTGGTAACAATGCCAATATAGGAGCTCAAGCAGGAATCATAAGCAACATTAAAGAGAATGCGCAGATATTGGGGTCACCCGCTATTCCTGTAAAAGATTTCTTTAAATCGAGTATTATATTTCCGAAGCTACCGGACATGTATCGTCAGATAGCCCAATTAGAGAAAGAAATACAGCAGTTAAAAGCAGAGCTAAATAAATAATAAAAAAGTTTACGAGTGTACAAATAGACTAGTACACGAGATTAATGATAAGGAAATAAGATGGAAAGACAGAAAACACTGAAAGAGAGTTTTTCTCTACAAGGAAAGGGATTACACACAGGACTGCCTATTACAATAAAATTTCACCCGGCTCCCGAAAATCATGGTTATAAGATTAAAAGGATAGATCTCGAAGGAGAACCTGTTATAGATGCCCTTGCCGAAAACGTAGGAGGAACTCAAAGAGGAACTGTTCTTATTAAAGGAGATGTGCAGGTGAGCACTATAGAACATGCAATGGCTGCCTTATATGCGTTGAATGTTGACAATTGCTTGATAGAAGTAAATGCTCCCGAATTCCCTATATTAGACGGAAGTGCCATACGATATGTTGAAGCCATAAAAAAAGTAGGATTAATAGAGCAAGAGGCTGATCGTGATTTTTTTATCGTTCGCAGAAAGATGGAAGTATATGACGAAGCAACAGGTTCTAAACTAATACTTCTTCCGGATGAGAATTTCTGTATCAATTCATTTATTGAATTTGAATCGACTTACATACCCAATCAATCGGCGTCTTTGGATGAGATGGACGATTTTGAAAAGGAAATAGCCAGTGCCCGAACGTTTGTTTTTGTAAGAGATATTCAGCAATTGTTAGAAGCCGGTCTTATAAAAGGAGGCGACCTCGACAATGCGATTGTAATATACGAAAGACAAATTTCGCAAGATGCTTTAGACAAACTTAGCGATCTGTTGGGTGCTCCACATAAAAATGCTTCTGACTTGGGCTACATTAACAATAAACCCATTCAGTCGCCAAACGAACCTGCCCGTCATAAGTTATTGGATATTATCGGAGATATAGCTCTTATCGGCAAGCCTATTAAAGGACGTATAATAGCAACACGCCCCGGTCATAAGATCAACAATCAGATGGCTCGCCTCATCCGTAAGCAAATCAAGCTAAACGATGTGCAAGCTCCCATTTATGATGTAACTAAAGAGCCTGTTCTCGACATCAACAAAATAAAAGAATTATTACCTCACAGATATCCGTTTTTGATGGTTGACAAGATCATCGAAATAGGACAGCAACATATTGTGGGCGTAAAAAATATAACTACTAATGAGCCTTTTTTCCAAGGACACTTTCCTCAAGAGCCTGTTATGCCCGGAGTATTGCAGATAGAGGCAATGGCACAGATTGGAGGGGTATTGGTTTTAGCAGGGGTAGACGAACCCGCAAGGTATTCTACTTACTTCCTCAAAATAGATAATGTAAAATTCCGCCAAAAAGTAGTGCCGGGCGATACCCTTATTTTCAGACTTGATTTTACTTCGGAAATAAGACGTGGTATTGCAAACATGAAAGGGTATGCTTTTGTAGGAGAAAAAGTGGTTTCGGAAGCAGAGTTTACTGCTCAAATCGTAAAAAATAAATAATTTAAAATTTGATCTATGTCAAATATCTCATCTAACGCATTTATACATCCAAATGCTCAACTAGGTAAAAATGTAACCATAGAGCCATTTGCATATATTGACGACAATACAGTAATCGGAGACGATACGTATGTAATGTCGAATGCAAATATCAGATCGGGAGCTCGGATCGGCGAAAAATGTACCATCTATCCGGGGGCTGTAGTATCGGGGATACCCCAAGATTTAAAGTTTCACGGAGAAGAGTCTACGGCAGTTGTAGGAAATAATACCACCATAAGAGAGTGTGTTACAATAAGTAGGGGAACCGACTCTAAGGGTACTACCATTGTTGGTAACAATTGTCTGCTTATGGCTTACAGCCATATTGCACACGACTGCATCATCCAAAATAATGTGATAATAGGTAACGCCACTCAACTTGCAGGAGAGGTAGAAGTGGATGATTTTGCCATACTAAGCGGCGGTATTTTGGTACACCAGTTTACCCGTATCGGAAAACATGTAATGATACAGGGCGGAACCCGTTTGGGTAAGGATATCCCTCCATTTATAATTGCGGGTCGCGATCCTGTTGCTTATTCGGGCATCAATCTTGTTGGACTGCGCAGAAGAGGTTTTACAAACGAGCAAATAAATCAGATACAAGAAATTTACCGCTTGATTTATCAATCGGGCTATAATTTCTCTGATGCTACTGCAAAAATTGAACAGGAGCTAGAGAAAACTCCCGAATCGGAACTGATTGTAGATTTTATTAAGAATTCACCAAGAGGTATCGTTAGAGGATATCTATAAATAGAGGATTCAAACATCCAAATAAATACGCCCTCGAAAACTTACGTTTTGGAGGGCGTATTGCATTATTAGCCCTACAGTTCAATACCGAAGTATAACCCTTTCGCCTAATACTTTAGATAATGTTTTTTTTATCCCGTCAAGCTCTTTCAGTTGCTGCATAAGGGTTATCGATCCATCGTGATCGCCTGCCTTTTGTAGGAGTTTCATTTTTTCTTTAATAATCTTCATTTGATGAGTGATAAAGGCATCCTTCAGCTCCGTCAGTACACGAGGCACAGATGTTTCGAGGTGTTTTTCTTCTGCCATAGGAGTATCCTCCTTTTTAACGTCGCCATACTGCTTTGTATGCACTTTGCTTAACTCGTATCGGTCTTCCAGTAAATTGGCTGCTAAACGGCTTATTTCCTGCTTAGGATGAGCTAAAAAATAACGGGCAGGTACAAAGTTCTGATCTTGCATCATGGCGATAGCTTCTTCCAAAATTTCTTTGTACAATGTATTTTGAAACCAAAGTCCGTCTCGCTCCAAGTCAAAGCGGATATATTCGAGTACAGTTATATTGTCGTGAGGCTCCTCCCCTTCTTCTTGTTCTCGCTGAATCATTTGCAATGTACCATACCGAACTACATAATAGAGAATAGCCAATTCGAATTTATCAAAAGGCGACTTGGGTACTATTTGCGGTTGAAACTCTTCAGGAATATCTAATGGCGGATAATCGTCCTCCACACCCACAGGAGGGGGAGGTGGTATATTATTGAAGTGCGGTTGCTTTTGCCCTTCTTTCTCGAGATATGCAAGTCTCTTTTTGTTTATTTCATTAATTAAAACCCGTTCGTCTACCCCCAGTAATACACTACAATCGCGCGTATACACCGAACGGATAATACCGTCGGGAATAATAGAAATACTATTTACAATATCAGAAATAAGTGATGCCCTTTTTATAGGGTCTTCACCTGCATCATCTAGCAATAGTTGCGTTTTGAAACGGATAAAGTCGACCTCATGCTGCTTGATATAACGGGTAAAAGATTCTGCATTTTGCTTTTGGGAGAACGAGTCGGGGTCTTCTCCATCGGGAAGAAGAACCACTTTAATATTCATCCCATCTTCTAACAGTAAGTCGATACCTCTTAATGCGGCTTTTATTCCTGCGGCATCGCCATCATAAATGACGGTTATATTGGTTGTAAAGCGATGAATCAGTTTTATTTGCCCGATAGTCAACGCAGTACCCGATGACGAAACCACATTCTCTATACCTGCTTGGTGCATCGATATAACATCGGTATACCCTTCTACCAGAAAACAGCAATCGGCTTTAGAAATAGCTTGCTTGGCAAAATAGATACCGTACAGTTGGTCGCTCTTATGATAGATATCACTTTCGGGCGAATTTACGTATTTGCCCGTGTTTTCCGCTTTTTTAAGGATACGCCCTCCGAAAGCAACCACTTTACCCGACAGGGTATGCACGGGAAACATAACCCGCCCACGAAAGCGGTCTACCATATAGTTTTCGCCCTCGATAGTCAACCCGGTTCTAATCAGATAATCTTTATTGAAACCGTTTTTAAGGGCATCTTGCGTCATGGCATCTCGTTGCTCGAGGCTATACCCTAGTTGGAATTTCTTGATAATGTCGTCCCGAAATCCACGTTCGCGGAAATAACTTAAGCCGACAGTTTTACCTTCGCTATGTTGATGAAGTGTATTTACAAAGTAGGTGCGCGCATACTCATTGAGGATAAAAAGACTCTCCCGTTCGTTGTAAGCATTCTTTTGCTCTTCGGTGAGTTCCTTTTCCTGTATCTCTATATTGTACTTTTTTGCCAAATAACGGAGCGCCTCGTAGTAGGTTAGCTGCTCGTGCTTCATAATAAAATGCACGGCACTCCCACCCTCTCCGCAGGCAAAACATTTGCAAATATTTTTGGAGGGTGAAACGTAAAACGAAGGTGTTTTATCGGAGTGAAACGGACATAAACCAACAAAATTTATTCCTTTTTTTTTGAGCGTAACAAATTCGGCTACAACATCTTCGATGCGTGCAGCCTCCATTATCCGATCTATCGTAAGTTGGTCTATCATTTCTTTTCTTCGAGGAACGAAGTTACATAATAAACTTCAATAATAAAGTTAAGGGTAAAAACGTTTTTGAACTTGCAAAGATTTAGAACAAAAAGATAGTTTTAAGTTTTGTTTAATGCAGCCCTAGAAGCATATTAGCCATAATGATAGCCAAAACTATTAATGTAATAACCACATACAAATAGTCCTTCTCGACGAAAAAAGAAAATGCAGAAAAAGCCACCCGAATGATAGGGGTTGCAATAAGAACTAATACTCCCAATTGAATAATGGCAGCCCCATCAAAACTGAGTATACGGGGCAATATGGTAGTCACTTCGCGAAGATATTGGTCTACCCCAAAAGCCATTCCTTTGGGTACAGGGCTATAATTGACCATCACACCTTTATGTTGAAAGAGGTAAATAACTCCTCCGAATAAAGTGATCGCACATGAGAGCATAACCCCGTATCGCAATAACTTACCGATGTATTGTTCAACATCACGTTCACCCCAAAATTCTTTTGTAAATATGGTAGGTTTCATACTTATAATTTACCTGTTAAACCATTATATATCATTGATATTGCCAAAAAGAAAATAACGATACTAAAAAGTAGTCGCAGTTTTTTTACATTTATCTTTGGTAATAACTTAGAACCGAAGAAAGCTCCCAGTAATACACCCACTACAATGGGCATTGCCAATCCCGGATCAATATATCCCCGTTGTAAATAGATAACAGCACTGGCAGCAGCGGTTACCCCTACCATAAAATTACTGGTTGTTGTAGACACTTTAAAAGGTATTTTCATGGCAGTATCCATCGCTAATACCTTTAAGGCTCCCGACCCAATACCTAATAGTCCCGATAAAATACCGGCAAGCGTCATCAACGAATATCCGGCAGCCACATTATACACTTTGTAATTTATAACCCCTCCGAAGGAAGGATAAGAGCCGTTCAGTCGAAGTTTCTCTGCCAGCTTATCACTTGGAACAGACGGATCTACTTTAACTTCCTTTTTTGAAACTGTGCGAATTGCCGAGAATATAAGCACACATCCAAAAATGAGAGCTATGTATTTTTTATCGAGCCAAAAAGCAATTACAGCCCCCAAAACAGCTCCTGTAGTGGTGGCTATTTCTAAGAACATCCCTATCCTCACATTGGTGATGCCTTCTTTAATGTAGGCAGCAGCGGCTCCCGACGAGCTGGCTATCGATGTAACTAGCGAAGCTCCAATGGCATAGCGCATATCTACTCCAAAGCCCAAGGTAAGCAACGGTATTACTACCACCCCACCTCCAAGTCCTGTAAGAGAGCCTAGAAATCCGGCAACTATAGCCCCCAAAAATAAAACGAAAGTGAATATTTCTAATGACATATTTATTTTGATAATGGAAAGTCGATAACCTAAATTTATTGAACACAAAGATACGAATCTTACTAAATTAATGCTATTATTACATTTAAGCTGTCTCGATTTTTACAAAAAAAAATGGTTGAAGGATGAGTTACCTAAAAGAAATCATTTAAGGATAAGAGATGAATTTTTACTATTAATGTGCTTCAAATCAATTATTGGTTCTTTTCTCGCAGACCCACAATCGTTGGCAGATAGACGGGAATGGTGATAATATAAAGATTACCATAGTAAAAGACAATAATGTTGTTCGCACATATATATCTAAAGTTGGAAAAACAATTGAAGTGAAGCTATAGTCTTAAAATTTTCATAAATTAAAACAGGATACTACTGATTGACGGATTTCCTATCTCGTTGCCCTTTAAAAAATAACATAACGTTCAAATATACAAGTGATTTACTATGTAATTCATTGTATATTTGAACGTCATGCAATTGTTAAGGGGCAATTATATATCCCTATCCAAAAATATCTCTTAGAAACAACGAAATATCAAAGCTTGACTTTGAGTATTATTTATCTTCTTTTTTTGCTCTTGGCTTACGCTTTGGTTTTTCTTCCTGAGACGCCTCTTCTTTGGCAGGAACTTCTACTACAGGGGTTTCTTCAACGGTTTCGGCGGGAGCCTCTTCATTTGTAAAAGCGATTTCTGCTGCCGATAATATGTTATACCAACTAATCAGTTTCTTGATATCGGTACCATAAACCCTCTCTCTGTCGTAAGTAGGAAGTACTTCTGCGAAATATTTCTTTAATTCGTCAGGTTTTGAGTTTGCGGCAACCGATGCTTGCGCTCCGTTTTCTTTTACTTGAATTTTAGTCAATACTTCACTCAAAGGAACCTCGCCTTCGTCGGTATATATAGCAATATCACCCAAAGAAACAACCTTATCCCTTGCATAGATAGGAAGTCTTCTTTTATCTGTTAACGACTCTACAATAACCATATTCTTAGCATTTGACACGAGCCTGAATAACCCCGGTTTACCGGACACAGATAAAATAGTTTTCAACATAATTTTTATTTTTAGTTTTAGCGTTTTTGCATTGTAACGAATGACAAAAATAATCGGATTGTTGTAATATAAAAACACTCTGCCTAAACAAAAACATCTAATATTTGATTATCAAGTAGATGACTACCTAAAATATTTTTTTATAAGAATGACAATAGGGTGATGTTCCTTTATGTTCATAATATTGTTGATGATAATCTTCGGCTTTCCAAAAAGTAGAGGCAGGCTTCAACATGGTAGCCACTTTAAAGCCTTTACTTTGGAGGACGGCGATGTATTTTTCCGCAATTTCTTTTTCTTCTTGGGTGCTATAAAATATACACGACAGGTATTGAGGTCCTATATCGGGTCCTTGACCATTGGTTTGTGTAAAATCATGTGTTTCAAAAAACAATTTGACCATCTCATCGTAATTGGTTTCTTGAGTATCATATTCTACCTCGGTCAATTCGAGATGGCCCGTATTTTTCTCGCACACCTGCTTGTAACTGGGATGATCTACATGCCCACCCATAAAACCAACAGAGGTATGTTGTACCCCTTTGGCTTTCATAAAATAAAATTCTGTACCCCAAAAGCAACCCGAAGCAAAGTAGGCTTTACGGATATTCTTGTTTTCGTTGAGTACAAATTTAAGGGAAATCGAATTTACGCAATGTCTTGTCTCCTTAGCTGTAAAACCTTCGCCAAGAAACACATGTCCCAAGTGCGCTCCGCAATTGGTGCAAACGATTTCTGTACGTCTGCCATCAGCATCGGGTACACGTTTTACTGCTCCGGCAATTTCGTCGTCAAAAGAGGGCCATCCGCACTGCGAATCGAATTTGTCGGCAGAGTGATACAATGGCGCATCGCATTTCTTGCAGACGTAAGTCCCCGACTTTTTATTATTGGTGTATTCTCCTGTGTATGGAGCTTCGGTTCCTTTATGGATTATTACCCGTTCTTCTTCGGGAGTGAGTTCGTTATATTTCATTGTTGATTTGTTTTAGATTATAATTATTTCTTATACATATAATTTAAAAAAGCATACCATTTTCTATTTTTTAAATATGCGAGATTTTGGTCGTTGCTATATGCTTCTCTCTCGAACGAGATGTTATAATATGCTGCAAAACGGTTTCGATACTGAACCAAGCGAATGAGCCATTCGGTAAGGTAAAATAAATAAAAAAAGACCCACAGCATTTCTATTATTTGTCGGGAGTGAATCATTTCGTGGTTTAATTGGTACTTCGACAAACTACCGTATTCTTTCCGCCCGATTATAATACCGAAGATATTAATTGCGGCAAAACCTTTGGGAGGAAAATGAGTACTATAATATATCTTCATTGATAATTATTTTGAAACAAAAGTAATCGTAAAAAAGAATCTTTACTTATTATCTTTACATATAATTTTCAGCATAATACATTAGAACAAAAAAAATGCTATGGAGTTTATTTATATCACAATAATTGTAGTTTTCTCAATATTTATTATCTGGTGGATATATTCGTCCGGAAAACAGGAGGTAAGTGAATTGAAAAAAGAGAATCAGCGCCTCAATTCAGAAATTGCTGGTCTTCAAGCCAAGCAACTACAATCGGTGCATGAATCTGCAAACCTCAAAGCCAATCTTTTGGCTAAGGAAGATCAATTGAAGCATCAACAATCGGAACTCTTAAATGCACGGGAGCAATTGAATAAAGACTTTCAAATATTGGCAAATCAGATTCTGGAAGAAAAATCGAGCCGATTTACAGACATAAACCGACTGAATATGGAGTCTATCTTAAAACCGTTAGGCGAAAAGTTGTCCGAGTTCAAAACGAAAGTCGAAGAGACGTATGATAAAGAATCTAAACAACGATTTTCTTTAGAAGAGCGCATCCGCGAACTGGTTGTCCTCAACCACCAAATAAGTGAGGATGCCAATAACCTAACTAAAGCTCTAAAAGGAAACAACAAGATACAAGGCAATTGGGGAGAAATGATATTGGAATCGATCCTCGAAAAATCGGGTCTGAAAAAAGGAGAAGAATATTTCTCGCAAGATATGCTCACGGATGAAAACGGACAAAAAATATTGAGTAGCGAAAATAAAGCACTTCAACCCGATATTGTTATTCTATATCCCGGGGGGCGTAAAATTGTAATAGACTCTAAAGTATCCCTCAATGGCTACATCAAGTGTGTAGAGGCTGACACGGATGAAATGAGGATTATTGCTGAAAAAGAACATATCGTTTCCATTAAAAAACATATTGACGAACTTAGCGGAAAAGCTTATCAGGATTATATCGAGTCTCTCGATTTTGTTATGATGTTTATTCCCAACGAGCCGGCTTATATACTAGCCATGCAGTTGGACTCGGGATTATGGGATTATGCCTACCGCAAACGTATTTTGCTGATAAGCCCCACCAATCTTATTGCATCTCTTAAAGTAGTTGCCGATCTGTGGAAAAGAGAGGCTCAAAGCCGTAATGCTCAGGAGATAGCCAAACGGGGAGCTATTATGTATGATAAATTTTCAGGCTTCGTGGAGACTTTACAAGAAGTAGGGAAGCATATAGAACGTACCCAAAAAAGTTATGACAAAGCATTCGTTCAACTCAAAGATGGTAACGGAAACTTAATAAGGCAGGCAGAAATGTTAAAAGAACTGGGTGTGAAGCCTCAAAAAGAGCTGCCAAGCACTCAGTAATGTTAATTAACATTAACTCTCGCAAAATAATGCCGCAAAAGCATGTTTTATAACATAAAACCACTTACATTTGTACTGTGTTTTTCATGGTATTAGATTTAAGGTTAACAATGAAGATTGGTTGTCGGGATGACAACCTTTTTTTGCTTTATAGTGTTTCGTTTTGCATAGGCATAAAAAAAGGAGAAATTTCTTTCCCCTTTCAATACAATATATCCTTTTAGTTTTATTTACGCTAGTTGGGTAATTAACTCTGCCCATTTCTCATCATCCATTTTAGGACCTACTACCTGTACTACATTTCCGGCAAGTAATGTTCCTATTTTTCCGCTTTCTTCTAATGATTGGTTTTTAATCAGACCATACAAAAATCCGGCAGCATACAAATCTCCCGCTCCTGTGGTATCAATACAGTTTACTTTTAAGGCAGGTACAAATATTTTTTCGTCACCCCTTTGTATCCACGATCCTCTCTCTCCTACTTTTACAATGGCTATCTCCACATCTTTTGCAAGGATGTCTAACGACTGTTCGGCATCCAAATTTAATAAAGCTTTGGCTTCATCTTCATTGGCAAAAATAATGTCTATGTATTCGGGGATAATTTCGAGTAAAAAATCGCGACTGGCTTCAACTACGTTATAGCTAGCCATATCTAAAACCACTTTTAAGCCTGCCTCTTTTGCTAAGGTGATAGCTTTACGAATCAAATCGAGGTTTTGTACCAAATATCCTTCTATATAAAAGTAGTCATAGCCTAAGAAATCCGACTTTTTCAGATCTTCGGCAGTCAGCCCTGCTGCTGCTCCTAAGAAAGTGCCAAATGTACGTTGTCCATCTTTCGATACAAAAGTAGTAGCAATACCCGAAGCCTCATTGTCGGTTATAATGAGGTGCGATGTTACTTTACATTTGTCGAGATCCTCTTTGTAGTACGCTCCATAAAAGTCTTTCCCTACACGCCCTATAAAACCGGTTGAAATATCTAACCGGGCAAGACCGTTTATTGTATTGGAGGCAGAACCTCCCGAAGCCACAAATTTTTCTCTATCTGCCATTGCCAAATGCAAAGATTCCTTTTTTGCTTCGTCAATTAACTGCATGCTACCTTTGGGTAGTTGCAACTCATCTAACAGAATATCGTTTTCTATCAATGCTAAAACGTCCACTAGGGCGTTTCCCATTCCTAATACTTTCATTTTTATTAAATTTTCGAACAAAGATATTGCATAATTCGGAAATAAG
Organism: Dysgonomonas sp.; assembly: GCA_031546965.1. GTDB lineage: Bacteria > Bacteroidota > Bacteroidia > Bacteroidales > Dysgonomonadaceae > Dysgonomonas_A. Next base: position 18,804 of record JAVBJR010000156.1, on the reverse strand, counting down.
CTCTACTTTTGCTACGCTTTTGGAGAAAAGCAACAAAAAAACAATCTTCCTTAGCTCAGTTGGTTAGAGCATCTGACTGTTAATCAGAGGGTCCTTGGTTCAAGTCCAAGAGGGAGAGCTTTTTTTTATTGTTTATCCAAAGGTATATATTCTTCCTTAGCTCAGTTGGTTAGAGCATCTGACTGTTAATCAGAGGGTCCTTGGTTCAAGTCCAAGAGGGAGAGCAAACAATAAAAGCAATTACATATTATTTGTAGTTGCTTTTATTGTTTTTGTAGAACACAAAAAAGGCACCTCACCCCAACCTCTCCAAAGGAGAAGTTGGGGTGAGGCGTTTTCTTACAGCAGTTCAAATTCTGACCTCAATCTGATATCCTCAGCAGACGAACCAATCATCAAATCAAATTCGCCGGGTTCGGAATCAAATACTAATCTCTGATTGTAAAACGATAGCTTTTCGTTGTCGATAACAAAAGTCACGATCTTACTTTCTCCGGCATTGAGTTTTATTTTTTCAAAACCTTCCAGTTCTTTTACAGGTCTTACTACGGATCCTACTCTGTCTCTTAAATATAGTTGTACCACCTCTTCTCCGGCATATTTTCCGGTATTGTTTATGCGTGCGGTCACTTCAATCGTTTCGCCTTTCTTTATTTGTTGTTTAGACAGCTTTAAATCCGAATATTGAAATGTTGTATAACTTAATCCATACCCAAAAGGAAACTTCGGTGTATTGGGTAAATCGATATATGCCGAAACATAATTCAGATCGTTTGCATTCTTAGCAGGTCTGCCCGTATTGAAATAACTGTGATAAATAGGAATCTGTCCCACCTCTCTTGGAAATGTCATTGGTAACTTGCCCGAAGGATTTACATCTCCAAACAATACATCGGCAATAGAGTTTCCGGCTTCCGATCCTAACCACCAAGTATAAAGTATGGCAGGCACATTATCGGCAACCCAGTTAAAAATTAATGGACGACCTGCATTTATCAATACTACAACCGGTTTTCCGGTTGCTTCGATAGCTTTAACCAATTCTTCTTGAACCCCCGGTAAATATATATTGCTGCGGCTTTTTGCTTCGCCACTCATATCACGTCTCTCACCGATACTTAAGATTACTACATCTGCCTGATTAGCTATGGCTACAGCTTCGTCAAATCCGCTTCTGTCTTCGCCTTCTATTTCGCAACCTTTGGCATAAAGTAATTTAGATTGCTTGCTTATTTTATTTTGAATGCCTTCCCATTGAGACACAATAAACTTGTCGTAGTCTACATCATCTAATTCTACTGACCAGAAACCGAGATTATGTTTGTATTCTTTTACCAATGGTCCGATGAAAGCGATTGTTTTAGTTTCTTTAGAGAGGGGTAACAGGTTATTTTCGTTTTTCAACAATACGATACTTTTTGCTCCTATTTCTCTGGCGGCTTTGGTATGCTCCAGATTATTTAAGGCTGCCTTTTCTCTTTTAGAATCACTGTATTTATAAGGATTCTCAAACAATCCCAATTCAAACTTTTTATAGAGGATACGTTTTACTGCATCATCAATAAGAGTGATATCTACTTTGCCTTCTTGAACCAAATCAGCCAAATTACTTTTGTAACATCTGCTTTCCATATCTATGTCGCTACCTGCTACAATAGCATGCAGAGCAGCTTCTTTAGCATCTTTAGCAAAACCATGAGAAATCATTTCTCCAATTGATCCCCAATCGGAAACCACAAAGCCTTTGAAACCCCATTTCCCCTTCAGTATATCGCGTTGCAAATAGGCGTTACCTGTTGCGGGAATACCATTCAAATCATTGAAAGAATTCATAAAGGTGGCTGCACCTGCATCCAAAGCAGCCTTGAAAGGAGGTAGATATACTTCCCAAAGCATACGGTCACTCATGTCTACCGAGTTGTAATCGCGTCCGCCCACAGCAGCTCCGTAAGCAGCAAAGTGCTTGGCACAAGCCATTACACTGTTTACATCCCCGAGTTTTTTTCCTTGAAAACCTTTTACTCTGGCTTTAGCAATCAAAGAACCCAAATAAGGATCTTCTCCTGCACCTTCCATTACACGTCCCCAGCGAGGATCGCGACCTATGTCGACCATCGGGGCAAACGTCCAGTGAATACCACTTGCCGATGCTTCTTCTGCCGCAATGCGTGATCCTAATTCGATAGCTGCCAAATCCCAACTTGCAGCTTCTGCCAACGGAATAGGAAAAGTAGTTTTATATCCATGTATTACGTCTTGCCCGAAAAGCAATGGAATTTTTAATCTCGATTGCATTGCCATCTCTTGACATTGACGGGTATGCTCCACCCCTTTTACGTTTAGCATAGAACCCACTTGACCTGTACGGATTTGGTTTTGCTTGTCTCCATCTTTAGTGATGGGTCCGGTAGCTACAGACCACTCTCCTGTGTATTGGTTCAATTGCCCAATCTTTTCTTCGAGGGTCATTTGTTTTAGCAAGGCATCTACACGCTTGTTTATTGCCGGATCTTGAGCAGACAGGCTTAAAATTATTGATGCCATAATAAAAGCAGTTATGAATGTTTTCTTCATCGGTATAAGTTAATTCGGGTCATAATATAGACCTGTTGATTATTTGTAACTTCAAATATACCGATTATTTGTAAATAACTTGTTGACCCAATTTATTAGTGAAAAAACTGATGTTTAGATCTAGACCTTAAGAGCTACTTTTTTTTAGTTCTCAAAAAGAGACGGACGGTAAAAAACCGTCCGTAAAACTTTATATTTAATTCAACAAGTGGGAGCTATTCTTCGCTTAAGCAACCGCCTTATTATCTTTTTTACTTTAAGAGTTTTTGAAAACAACATGAATGCCCCCTTTACAATGCCTTTATTATAACTATATAACCACTCATTATATAAATTGGATCGTTTGGAATAATAGACAAATCTCAAAAAAGAAAGCAATAAAAACATAGGATAAAAATTCTCACTCAAAGTTTTTCGATTGTAAACTTTATTGTAAAGACGGCTCGTTTCTCTTTTATAAAAGAACAATACTGCTTCAGCAACCCCAAAACCGGTGTACATATTCAGCAGATAGGGTATTTCAAGCCTTCTTTTCAATATCTGATGATAAAATTGTAAATCGTCAGCAGCATACAAATTATAACCTATTATCTTAATAGCCGAGGTCAGCTCTGTATCATCTCCGGCTAATAATTGATTCCCTTTTCGACCCGTAAGTAACGATTCGAAGCCATATTGTTTAATATCATCTAACGCTTTCTTTCGAATACAAATACCTGCACCATATAATCTTAATACCTCGTCCGAGAATCTATCTTTTTGTGTATTGATTGCATAACTGTGTTGATGTTGTTTAAACCAAGCAGGCTCTTCACATTCTCTCATCAGGGCAATACCTTTGCCGCCGCATGCACCTATGGATGAATCGGCTTCCATGATCCCGTATGCTTTTTGGAGATAATCTTCAAAAAGAAAATTATCATCATCACAAAACAATATGTATTTATATTTTGATTCGCGAATACCCGTGTTTCGTGCATAAATAAGCCCGGCTTGAGCTTCAAAAACAACACGAATTTCAATTTTATTTTCAGAGTTATATTTCAAACATGCCTCTCTTACAACCTGCTCGGTATCATCTGTTGAGGCATTATTTATGAGTAAAATTTCCCAATTAATATCTGTATTTATCTTTTGACAAAATAGATATTCAAGTGTCTCATCTATTACCCAAGCACTATTATAACAACAAATAATTACACTTATACCTTTCTTACTATCCATGTCTTTAACTTGATTCTGAAATTTACATCTAAGATATTATTTTAATCCGGACTTCACATTACTCCCTAAAATAAATCCTCCTAACCCGTGTCGATACCGAAGTCAATATTTCATAAGGGATCGTACTTATCTTTTTAGCCTGATCAATTACCGAAAGTTCATCTCCAAAAACGACCACTTCATCGCCTTCTTTGACATCGATGCCTGTAACTTCTATCATCGACAGATCCATGCATATATTGCCAATAATAGGCACGAGTTGACCTTTAATCAGTACATGCCCGGTTCTGTTACCAAACTGACGGCTCAGCCCATCTGCATACCCAATACGAATAGTGGCAATAGAGGCATCATGGTCGAGATCGCCCTTCCTGCCATATCCTACTGTCTCCCCTTTTTTGAGGTGTTTTATTTGCAGGATGGTAGTTTTTAATGTGCATACATTACACAAACCTTCGGCTCCGCTGGCACTGATACCATAAAGACTAATGCCTAAACGTACCATGTCCATCTGCTCCTCGGGAAAGCGTTCGATGCCTGCCGAATTAAGGATATGCCGCCAAATGGGATAATCTAATCCGGTTTGCAAAGTAAATGCCAATTTTTTGAATAATGATATCTGTTCTGTTGTAAAATCGTCAAAAGCCCAACTTTCGCTAGCCGCCAAATGCGAAAAGGTAGATTTTACCTCCAAAGCATTTTGGGACTTTAAACGGTCTATTAATAAAGGCAAATCTTCTTCGGTAAAACCAAGACGGTGCATACCTGTATCCATTTTTATATGAATAGGAAAATCTGAAATTCCCCTGCGTTGAGCCTCTTTTATAAAGGCATCGAGAATCCTAAAGTTGTAAACTTCGGGTTCTAAGTACGATTCAAACAATTGATTAAATCCGGCAACCTCGGGATTAAGTACAATGATAGGTGTCTTTATTCCTGCTTTTCGGAGAATTACACCCTCTTCGGCAATTGCCACCGCAAAATAATCGCATTTATGGTATTGGAGTATCTTCGCTACTTCTTCCGAGCCCGATCCGTAAGCATCGGCTTTCACCATGCAGATAATTTTGGTTTCGGGATTCATCCGCGAACGGTAAAACTTATAATTATGAAGTATAGCATCCAAATTGATATCCAGTACTGTTTCGTGGTTCTTTTGTTCAATAAGTTCGGTGATGCGTTCAAATTCGAAGTTGCGGGAACCTTTCAAGAGAATAGTCTCTTCGTGAAACTCATTCCATATACCCGAATTGATAAAATCTTCGGTGGAATCGAAGAAAATATGTGGAATACCGGCAAATGTTTTTTGTTGATCCGATATATGATGCCCAATACCGATAATACGACCAATATTTGCAGAACTCGCCAAATCTGATACCGATTTATAAAGTGCCTCATCAGAGAAACCCGATTGCAATATGTCGGAAAGGATAAGCGTCCGTCGAGGAGAATCTTCGGCAGATTGTTGCCCCAAGAATGACAATGCAATCTTCAATGAATTGATATCCGAGTTGTAGGTATCATTTACAATTATATTGTTGTTTTTACCCCTGCGTACGTCCAAACGCATGGCAACAGGCTCCAGTTGTTTTACCTTTTCTTGTATGGTTTCGATGGATGTTGTCAAGTATAAGGCAACCGCAATACTACTGGTTACATTTTCAATAGAAGCATCATCCGTAAAAGGTAATTCTACGGTAAAAGGCAAGCCCAAAAAAGAGTAGGTGAGAGATGATTTCGCATCTTGCTTTTCTACTTTCAGAATTAGTAAAGGGCTAGTAGATCGATTGTTATACGACCATGTAAAGCTTTTTTGAGACAGACAGGTAGCTTCCATACATTCGTCTAAAAGCTTATTACCCTCTTCACAAATTATAACATCGCAATTGACAAATAAATCTAATTTTTCGAGGCATTTTTGCTTCAAATTTTTGAAATTTTCTTGATGAGCATCACCTATATTGGTAAAAACGCCGATAGTGGGCTGTATTATTTTTTGCAGACGGGTCATTTCGTTAGGCATCGAAATACCTGCTTCGAAGAGTCCCAGTTCTGTGTTTTCGTTCAATTGCCACACCGACAAGGGAACTCCCAATTGCGAATTGTAGCTGCGGGGCGATCGGGTGATATTCTTCTCCGACCCCAACATTTGATATATCCATTCCTTCACAATGGTCTTACCATTACTTCCCGTGATGGCTATAACAGGTATGTGGAAATGCTCGCGGTGAAAAGTGGCTACCTTTTGTAAAGCCAGCAAAGAGTCTTTTACATACAGCAGATTGATTCCTTTGAGGTTTTTCCATTCGGGGTGAATGGTTTGCACAACAAAGTTGCGTACCCCTAAGATATAGAGTTCGTCCACAAATTTATGCCCGTCGTTGTTGGGCGTTTTCAATGCAAAAAATAAAGTTTGTTCGGGATTAAAAACCTCCCGGCTATCGGTGAGTAAGTGACTGATAGCCAAATCGGGGTTATGTACCTCTTTAATTTTTAATACTTTCGCTATTTCGGAGATAGAATAAGTCATTTTAATATTTTTAAGTTGACGAGTAAATTTGAAAATTACTAAATTGATTTTCTAATTTACAAAGAGAGTTTACTCTCCAATACTATAAGTTCGTTTTCGCAATCAAAGTAAGGATAATTATTTTGAATAGATTTGAGCTTTAACAAAGTTTGTTTTAAAAACTGTTTATGCTCGTCAGTATCCTCATTAAAAGGACGATGAGCCATCGCCCTACTTATATTCTGCCACTGCTGACAGAGTTTTTTAGTTTCGTCGTCGAAATAAGTATCATTAAAAACTTCCCATATATAGCGGACGGCTACCTCATTGGGATGAATCATATCTTCGGCATAAAACCGATAATCCCTCAGTTCGTCCAGCACAATTTCGTAGGAAGGAAAATAGTACAAATTTGAGAATTTATTCATCAATTCATCAATCGCCAAAAGCAAAATTGCCTTGCTCAATTGGTTATTATGTGCCCCATCTTTCCAATGACGAATGGGGCTTACAGTGAATAATATTTTTAAGTTGGGATTACTCTCTAAAGATGCTTTTATAAGCTCACTCCAAGAAGAAACAATCTCATCTACAGATAGTTTCTTCCTATTAAATATGTTTAATGGTTGCTTGTGACAATTAGAAACCACCTGATCGGTCTCCTTAAAACTGAATACATAAGTGGTTCCAAAGGTAATGAGGAGTACATCTGCTTCTTTTAAACTTGTCGAAGCTTCTTTTCTTTTTTCATTGATGGCTTGAAGAAAGACTTCTTTGTTCGTACTCGAAAATGCACTATGATGAAAATAGGTACGAAAAACTCCTTGATTCAGAAAAACGTCTTCCTCCGTAAAGATCCGGTCTTCCCTCAACAGTGAGATTGCCTGCAATATGGAAGCCGGATTATAAAGTACCCCGAACGGATTTACATTCACCGTAAATTTATTGTCGAGAAGTTGCTTACCTATATTTTCGGCAAAGCACGACCCCAACAAAAGTATTTTTGTCTGATGATTAATCCTTAATTCCGATTTGGGGATATCTATCTTTTTTCTAAATTCCATACTGTGCTAGTTACGAGTTACGAGTTACAAGTTACGAAAAACAGCGCTCCATTCGGGAACTTGTAACTCGTAACTGCCCGAAGGGCGTAGTAACTTGTAACTATATTCTAATATTCTTTTTCGTTTGCCAATTTCCACGCATTCAAGTACGAGGCTTTGGTTATTTCAATCAACTTCTTCCAGTTTATTTTTGAAGGCTCGTCGCTTGGTTTATGATAATCGGGGTGTCCGTCGGTATGATACCAAATAATAGGTACACCTGCTTTGGCGAACGAGCCGTTGTCACTACCTCCAACAGGTTTATCCCACGGTCTGTAATTGGGCGTTAATTGCAGGTTGTATGTTTTAAAGTCATTTTTGAGCCATTCACCAAAAACGGGATTGGCTTCTGTGTAGAAATACACTACATAAGTAGGGTTTGATTCGTCGTTATTCCGCCCGATCATATCGAAGTTCAAGTATCCTTTTACTTGATTGATAAATGAACAGTTCTGAACAAAATATTGCGAACCGAGTAATCCTTCTTCCTCCCCATCCCAAAATGCAAATATCACATTACGTTGAGGTTGAACTCCTCTTTCTACAAATGCTTTTGCTATCTGCATAACCGCCGATACGCCCGAAGCATTATCGTCGGCTCCATTATATATCTGATCGCCCACTAGACTGGTATCCATTCCCAAATGATCGAAGTGAGCACCTACTACAACATATTCATTTTTATTGACTCCGGGAATCATTCCTAAAACATTTCTTAGGTTCACAATACGATGTACACCTTGCTTATATTTCTCGATGGAATCAGGATTTACCTGATATTTTTTCTTTTGTTTGAAGTCTTCGTTGTATGCCTCAAAAGATTGGAAATACGTTTCATTTAATGGCTCTATCCCTAGAGAGGTGAGGTATGAAGCTAAGTATTCGGATGCTACTTTGCTGCCTAATGTGCCAAAACCACGTCCTTGAAGGGCATCACTCGCTAAAAAACCAATAGAGGCTCTTGCCGCTTTTTCCGATATTGAACCTAAACCCTTTTCGATAGGTTTTTCGGCAAAGGCAACTCCGAAAGAGATGCTGAGTAATAAGATTGATAGATAAATTTTCATACTATATTTTATATCAATATATTCGTAGTAGGGGCGTATGCAATACGCCCCTACGAGGAGCAATTCAAATTTTTATTTTCCTACTAACTTAAATTTCTCTCGATTGGCAGTCACTTGATTTACATACTTAACTACTTCCGATCCTCTAAGATAGCCGTTTTTACAAACAGAATCATTATAATATTCGGGGTTACTTTTCAATTCTATATATTTTTCTACATTCCCGTCCCATTTATAAGGATCGGCATTGTGTTTTCGGGCTAATGCTTGAGCATCGGCAATGTGACCATTGCCACTGTTATAAGCTGCCAGTACAAATTTGAGACGTTGTTGGGGGTCGGGGACTTTTGCAAATATTTCGTTTAGCTTATTTATTAACTTGGCACCTACTTGTATACTTATTTCGGGATCTTTCAGTTCATCGCCTGCTGCACCAAATACTTTGGCTGTGCGTGGCATCAATCCCATCAATCCTACCGCTCCTGCCCATGATGCCACTTCGGGTTTGAAACGAGATTCCTGATAAGCAACCGATGCCAATAAATGCCAATCGTATCCGGCAACTGTTGCATATTGTTTGAAAAGGTCATCATAAAGAGATACACTTCCTTTAGGCACTTTAACGATGAGGTTCGATTCAAAATCGGGCTGTTTGCTCAACTCAAAATATTTTTTTAGAATCGATTTGTATTCTCTTGTTCTACCGTTATCAGTAAACCAGTCGTTCAAAGCCTTCGCAAATTGAGGAGTGCCTTTACTAACTGCCCACCTAGAGCGTTGCTCGAAACTAAGAGGCAACGATACATCAATATTATGATAATAGGTTTTATTAAGTTTGGCAATATATTCGTCTGCTACCGTATAATCTATTTTCTTTTGAGCAACCATTTCTATTAGATCTTCGTCGGTAATGGTATCTTTTTCCATGTCTTTAATGATGATACCATTTCCAAGTTCGGCATCCAGATTCAACAGACGTTTATGGTACTTCGTATTATGTTTGACATATATAGTTTTCCCGATCAATTGGGTTACATCGGTCACCATCGAGTCCGGTTTATTGATTCGTTGGACTAATACTTGATGCGAAATTTGCTCTAAGCCGCAATATAGAATTGAGTCTTTTAATTCACTCATTACGGGAATGGGACTTGTTATCAGATCACCTTCTCCGTTTTCAAGTATCTCAAGTAATCGAGTTGAGTTTTCGGCAACTTTTACATTTAGTTTCAAACCATAATGATCGCAGAAATCTTTTGCCAAATCGTAGTCATAACCCATCGGTTCGTCTTTGTAGATAAAATAGGAGGTAGAACTGCTTAAGGTAATAATAGTCAATTCACCCGATTGCTTTATTTCTTCAAGGTCACGAACTTGCGATTTTTTTTTGGCACAACTGCCAAATAGCATCATAATACCGATTAAGAAAAAGAAATAGCTAATTTTCGACATTATCTTCAGTATAAATTGCGAATGAATGAAACACTCAATTATTCAGGAATAATTAACTCATTTACTGACTTTATAAGGGCTGAATTACTTATTTCTACATGAATATCATATGACATTGCATATTCTGACTTTTTCAGGAGTGCATCACCAATAGTCCAGTATACACTAGAAAAAGGGGCAACTAATTTGGGAAAACTAATAATTCCTTGTATTCGTTTGTCTTGCCCAATAATCCTTTTATTTCTAAAAAATAAAGCTGTTTTCCCGATTTGGTCGATGGCTTCATTTGGATATCCATATGCTAATTCTTCTGTATCTGTATATTTTGTTTCAATAAATAATATCCAATCCTCATCATTCATTGTTGATGGAAATAGAACACATTCGCATTGCTTTTCACTTGTTGCTTTATCCTTTTTTAGTGCATGATCTAGAAAAGCATCATAATGAATTTCTATTCTCCCTTCTGTATTATTTAATTTTACTGATGATATATCTTTAGGTTCAGAATCACTAATAACAACTATTCCGTTGTTTTCGTCTGCATAATCTGCAATATAAATGTAGTCTGTGTCAATAGTTTCGACAATATGGCATGGAGGAACTCTATTTTTACCCCTATATCGTAGTTGCTCTATTTTTTTTTTCATTTTTTGAAATATTTAAGCATACTACTATACTCTCCTAATGTATCACCCATAATATCATTAAAATAGTGTTGTCCTATAATTTTTAATTTAGGATCTTTTATTTCTTTAAGTTTTCCATTATGAATTTCCCACACCGAAACTTTATCTGGATTAATCCAAGCTTTGTAACTTTTAAATTTCTCGGCATCAGATTTCTCTATTTTATCTGAAATCATACCTCCAAGTATACAATTATTCAATGCGTAAAGAATAAATGGGCTATGTGTAGTCAACATTAAAGTGGAACCTTCAATCATATTCATATTGATTTGCTCAATAAGATAATAGAGCAGACTTTGTTGTGTTGAAGGGAATAAATTAGTCTCGGGTTCTTCGAGGAATAGATTTAGATGATTATTTTCTAAATAATTTTGGGTTAATCTTAGTTGGTTTTCTGCCAATTGAAAAGCTGGGGATTTTGATATTTCATTTATTTTTTCCTGAATCGTGTTAGTATCTAGTAATTGATTGTTCTTTGAAATTTTTTGTAAAAGATCAATTTCTTTTTGCAAATTTTTAAACTCTTTGCTCAAAGAATCAATAGATATCTCTTTATGATTTGATAAGTGAGAAGAAAATAAATGTGCTGCCAATTTGCTTTCTAGCTCTTTATTTTTTTCATCCTCCTTTATACTTTTATCTTCTTTTCTTTTCTCAATCGTATTTAAAAAGTAATTGATAAGTACATAAATCGGAACTATAGATTGAATACCGCTAGAAGTATTCGTTAATTTAATAGGCTTGTTATTTTTTTCGTCTACTTTAATTTTAATAAAATCACCTTGTTTCTTTTTATCATAGTAGTAATCAACACCCAAACTATCTATATTCAATGGATTACCAACACCTGCTATTTCTCGAGCGGTATTCCAATCTGTCATATAATTTTTTATATTATTTTCCTCAAAACGAACTTCTATCCAATTAGGAATAACAGATACTACATTTCGTTCTGCGGGAATATAAGATATTTTAGGTCGTTTGTATCCATACTGATCTTTCCATTTAAAATGAGGTATTAGACTTTTTGATGGCTCAAATTTTATAGTTAAAACATCACTATTATATTCTATATAACTCTCTTTTGTTACATACCCATCTAGTTTATGAAACACCTCCAAATTATTTAAAAATACATTCTCTCCATAAAAATAATCAAATGACTGATCTATGCATATTTTTTTTTCTACCCAAAATAAATAGCAAGCCAGTTTGTTTATGGTACTTTTTCCACTGCTTTGAGGTCCTATGATAACATTTATTTTGGTCAAACTTATATTTATATCTCTAACCGGACCTACATTTTTTATTTTTAATCGCATAAAATAAATGATGAATTAATCAATACTTTGGGTAAAGATAAATAAAAATGAATACATTCTAATTTTCTATAAAAAATTAAAAGTCTATTTACTATCTCTTTGTTAGGCGTAGAATATCTTTATATTGCGCTTTGTTTGCGTAATTAAAAAAACACACAGGAAATGTCACCTCTGTTCCTTTTTTTTGTCACTTTATTTAGGAATAAACAAGCTTTGAGACTTGCCTTTGCGAAAAATCATTGCATCGTTGCGTTTGCCTTTTCGGAGTTTCTTTTGCTCCTCTTCGGGTAACATGACTATGTTTTTGCATTCTTCGCAACAGCAACCTTTCATCGCGTCAGCACATTCGGGGCATTGTATAAATAAGAGATGGCAACCCTCGTTTGCACAATTGGTATGAGTGTCGCACGCTTTTCCGCATTGATGACAAAGAGCAATAATATCTTCGGTGATGCGTTCACCCAAGCGATTGTCAAAAACGAAGTTTTTACCGATGAATTTGCTATTCAGACCTTCGGATTTAACCTGTCTTGTATACTCTATAATACCACCTTCGAGTTGATAGACATTCTTGAATCCTCGATGTTTAAAATAAGCGCTGGCTTTTTCGCAACGGATACCTCCTGTGCAATACATCAATAGGTTTTTATCTTCTTTATGCTCTTCGAGCATCTTGTCGATAATAGGTAACGATTCTCTGAATGTAGTTACATCGGGTGTGATTGCTCCCTCGAAATGTCCGACTTCGCTTTCATAGTGATTACGCATATCTAAGACTACAGTATCGGGATCATTCATCATTTCGTGAAATTCTTTGGCTTTGAGGTGAACGCCCATGTTTGTCACATCAAAAGTGTCGTCATTCAGCCCATCGGCTACAATCTTTTCACGGACTTTGATGGTCAGTTTCAAGAACGACTTGTTGTCATGCTCCACAGCGACATTCAGCCGAATGTTTTTCATAAATGGATAAGTATCCAAATAATCTTTGAAAGCCGGAATATTGGTAGCAGGCAAAGACAGTTGGGCATTGATACCTTCGTGAGCTACATAAATTCGCCCTAGCACATCTAATTTCGACCATTCAAGAAAAAGGGCATCCCTAAATGCTTGTGGATCGATAATATGAGCATACGCATAAAACGAAAGGGTAAGGCGTTGAACTCCTGCTTCGTCTATTAATTTGGCTCTTTCGTCAGCACTCATCAAATTGTACAGTTGCATATTATACAATGTTTTAAGGTCTCAGACCTTTTTATTGCTTTGTTAAGCATAAGGGTCGGAGACAGTTATAATTATCTAGGATGAGTGCAAAGAAAAGGCAAAAGAATGAGTCCTTTTGCCTATCAGCTATTGATTGTATCTATAGCTCCAATTATCGGGCGAATGCAATTCACCCCTACAAGCGCAAAGCAATTCTAGGGTCTGTGACCCTAGAATTGTTGCATATCGCACAGCTTACGGTAATATCCATTTAGGTCATACAGTTCATCGTGATGCCCTCTTTCGACAATGCGACCTTCGTGCATTACGCAGATTTCATCGGCACTTTTTATAGTTGACAAGCGGTGAGCAATCACTATTGTAGTGCGATTACGCATCAGGTTTTCGAGAGCTTCCTGCACCAGTCTTTCCGACTCGGTATCGAGTGCCGAAGTAGCTTCGTCCAAAATAAGTATCTGCGGATTTTTCAAGATCGCACGGGCAATACTTACCCGTTGACGTTGACCTCCCGAGAGTTTTCCGCCACGATCGCCAATATTGGTATCATAACCATCTTCGGTTACGCTGATAAAGTCGTGCGCATTAGCAATTTTAGCAGCCTCCATTACTTGCTCCAAAGTGGCATGCTCTACACCAAAAGATATGTTATTGAAGAATGTATCGTTAAATAAGATTCCTTCTTGATTTACATTGCCCATGAAAGACCGCAAATCGATAATTCCGGCATCCTTAATACTGACTCCGTCTATTAATATTTCACCTTTATCAACATCATAAAAACGTGGAAGTAAGTCGACCATCGTAGATTTACCCGAACCCGATTGACCCACCAAAGCAACTGTTTTTCCTTTGGGAATAGTCAGATTTATATCTTGTAATACCCAAGTATTTTGATATTTAAACCAAACGCCTTTGTATTCTATTTGCTTTTTGAAAGAAAGAGATACAGGCTTTTGAGGATCTACAATATTGCTCTCTGCCGATAATATCTTGTCGATACGCTCCATCGAAGCTAATCCTTTCTGAATGGCATAAGCCGACTTAGAAAACTCTTTCGCCGGATTGATAATACTGTAAAACATCACCAAGTAAAACATAAAACTCGATGCCGTAATAGACGAGTCATGCCCAAGGATGAGGTTACCCCCGTACCAAAGAACAATGGCAATAGTTGCCGTTCCCAAAAATTCGCTCATAGGATGAGCCAATTGCTGACGACGGTTTATTTTATTAGATATTAGGCGGAGATCATCTCCTCCGTTGTGAAATCGTTCAGCTACTTTTTTCTCGGCGTTAAAGGCTTTGATAATACGCAACCCTCCTAAAGTCTCTTCTATTTGAGCCATGAGTTCTCCCCATTTTTCTTGAGCTTCTTTAGACTGGCGTTTCAAAGTCTTTCCTACTTTTCCCATTATATAACCCGACAATGGAAGAAGGATAATAACGAAAATAGTCAACTGCCAACTGATAACCAACATGGTGGTGAAATATACTAAAATAAGGATAGGGTTTTTGAAAAGCATATCCAAAGAACTCATAATAGAGTTCTCGACCTCTCCTACATCGCCTGTCATACGACCGATAATATCACCCTTTCGTTCTTCGGAAAAGAAAGATAGAGGAAGCGATAATATTTTATCGTTAATCTGATCACGAATATCACGAACTACTCCCGTACGTATCGGAATCAAAAAGAAAGAACTCAAATAAGTGACACCCACTTTTATGAAAGTTAATATAACTAAAGCCAAAGCGAGTACCAATAGTGTGTTTTCTGCTCCATACTGATCGATATAAGAAGAGCTCAAATAATAGAAGTTGTTTTTGGCAACATCTGCAATAGATTCTATTTTTTGAAAAAAAGTAGTCGCATTGGGGCTGATCCAAGGTATAAAGTCGTACTTATCTTGACTAATTTTGAAAAGGATATTTAGAATGGGGACTATCAAAAAAAATGATACTACATTCATGAATGCCGATAAGATGTTGAAAACAAAACTCAAAATGAGTTCACGCTTATAAGGAGGTACAAATCGACGTAAGACACGTAAAAAATCTTTCATATAGAAATTAAATCTGTTCTTTGACTCTAAAACAAGCACGAAAGTTAGTCATAATTATTGTTATCCAAAACATAAAGTTTGGCGATCTTACGAATCATCCATATATTTGTTGCAATTATACTATAAATTACGAATCTTATAACAACTACATGTTAGCAGTGAATGTTATAAGACTAAATATATACTCTACTTATGGCTAAATATATACTTCTTACATTCTTCATCATATATAATTTGAATATATCAGCCTCAGACGGTTATATGTTCAGAATACAACTTAAGGACAAAGGGAAGACCTCTTGCACAATAGACAAACCCGAAAAATTTCTGTCGAAGCGTGCCATAGACCGCCGAAAGAGGCAAGGAATAAGCATAAATAATTCTGATTTACCGATTTCATCGGAATATATTAATATAATACAAAAGCTGGGATGCACTGTAGTTGCTAAAAGTAAATGGTTGGAGACTGTTAGCATTTATTGTGCAGACAGTTCATTTGTAAATAAAGTAAACCAACTCACTTTTGTTGACGGTTCAACTTTTGTTTGGAAAGGAGATACTACCCATACTATATCGAAAGAATTAACAAGAACCAAACGGTCGGTCGAAAAACCAAAAAATGAGTATGGATACAGTGAGGTTCAGATAAAAACAGTAACAGGCGACTTCCTGCATCACGAAGGATACAAAGGCAAAGGGATGGAAATAGCCATTATTGATGGTGGATATACGAACTTGAACGATATCCTTCTCTTGGATAATGTATCTATAAAAGGTATTAAAGACTTTGTTTTTGATGGAGATGATATTCTAAAAAGTAGCGATCATGGACTGAAAGTATTATCGGTACTTGGGGCAAATCGTCCGGAAATTTTTGTGGGATCTGCACCCGAAGCAAAATATTGGCTGCTGCGTTCGGAAGATAGTCGATCGGAATTTCCTGTCGAAGAAGATTACTTTGCAGCCGCTGCCGAGTATGCCGATAGTGTAGGCGTGAATATCATAAATGCTTCATTGGGATATCATACCTTCGACTTTCCTGCAAAAAGCTATACCCACGAACAACTCGATGGAAAGACTGCATATGTAACAAAAGCTGCCCAAGTTGCTGTATCCAAAGGAATATTTGTAGAGATAAGTGCCGGAAACGACGCTACAAATGTTTGGGGTAAAATAGGCTTCCCATGTGATGCTCCGAATGTGTTGACAGTGGGTGCAATTGCACGAGATTCTACGATAGCCAGTTTTAGTTCGAGGGGACTTACAGCCGATGGTCGGATAAAACCCGATGTGGTAGCCGTGGGACTTGGTACTGCCGTAATAACCGGTACGGGAGAAGTAGAATTGGCAAACGGAACGTCGTTCTCGGGACCCATTATGTCAGGTTTGGCAGCATGCCTTTGGCAATCGGCTCCCACACTTACCAATTTAGAATTGCTTGATATTATTCGCAAATCGGCAGACAGATACACCACTCCCGATGGAGTATATGGCTATGGTATTCCTAATATGAAAAAGGCATTCGTACTTGCCGGAAATACTCCCACCGGAATAAAAGGAGAAGTTCTTACTAGAGAACCACTGTTTAATATAACATCCGATTCTATAGGTCATTTCAGGGTTTTCAGAAATAGAGAATCCATGAATGGCACATACAACATACAAGTTATCAACCTCGATGGAAAGGTGATTATGAGTGATGCACTTCGTGAGCAAGAACAGGATTTTGATGTACCCGGATATCCTAAACAAGCAAAAATTATAGTAATTACAGGAACAGGAGTAACGGAATCTTATAAGATTATATTCTAAAGTAACCCGATGGAACAAGCAGCAATTTCGCTATACGAGTTAAACAATTTGGTGAGAGGTGTATTAGCTAATACATTTGCCCAATCGTTTTGGATTCGTGCCGAAATGAGCGATGTACGGGTGGCACAAAATGGTCATTGTTATCTCGAATTCATCGAGAAAGACAGTCACAATCGGACTATCATAGCTAAAGCTCGGGGAAGTATTTGGGCAAATGTTTTCAGGTTACTGAAAGCCTACTTCGAATCGGAAACCAACCAAGTTTTTGGCACGGGGCTAAAAGTGCTTGTTGAGGTAAGTGTCGAATTTCATGAGCTATACGGTTACAGCCTCAATATTCATAATATCGACCCCACTTATACTTTAGGAGATCAGGCTCGCAATCGCTCTTTAATTATAAAGCAATTAGAGGAAGAGGGTGTTCTTACCCTCAATAAAGAATTGGAGCTACCGACAATAGTGAATCGTATTGCGATAATATCATCACCCACAGCCGCAGGATACGAAGATTTTTGTAATCAGTTGGAAAATAACAGCGACCGATTTGTATTTTATACGCATCTTTTTCCTGCCATTATGCAAGGTGAAAGAACCGAATCATCCATTATATCGGCACTCGATAAAATTTATGAACACATTGAAAAGTTTGATGCTGTAGTTATCATAAGAGGAGGAGGGGCTTCGTCAGAATTGAGCAGTTTCGATTCGTACCTCTTGGCTGCCAATTGTGCTCAATTTCCTTTGCCGATTATCACAGGCATAGGTCACGAACGAGACGATACTGTACTAGATATTGTGGCTCATACCCGTGCAAAAACGCCTACTGCAGTAGCCGAATTCTTGATAAAAAGGCTACAATTGGAAGCAATTAGTGTTTATGAATTACAAGAAGCTATACTAACATCTACCAAGAGAAAGTTGACCGAAGAAACTGTATATCTCAATTCGTTGGTGACGCATTTTACCTATATAACCAAGGATCGCACCAAAGACCAATTAAACAAAATTGCCACATTTGCTGAGAGGCTAAAGAGCGCTTCGCAAAGAATTATTCAAGAAGAAAAATATCGATTGGCAAACAAAGAACAATTTCTCGAACTTGCTTCGCCCGAAAACATCCTCAAGAAAGGATATACTCTTACTCTAAAAGGAAATAAGATTCTGAAAAGCTCCACAGAACTGCAAAAAGGAGATACAGTAACAAATCGTTTTTATGATGGAAATGTGGTTTCTGAAGTAAAATGAGCTTTACCCCAACGACCTCACCCCAGCCCTCTCCAAAGGAGAGGGCTGGGGTGAGGTGTCTACGACAATCTATTATGATATATTGCTGATAATTTCTTAATCAACCTATGCCCCAAAATACAATAAGCAATCTTATATAGCCTACTCTTCTTGAATGTGTTGATATTGAAGCCCAACTTTTTTATTTCTATTGCAGCATGTTCATTATAAAAATCGCTATGAAAACGGGTTACATACTGCATATAGAAATTTGCACAAGCACGTCTTGCCCGCCTGCTATTTTCTAAAGAGGTTACCACTTGGGTCATACCTTGAGTTGCCAATATCTGCGATTCAATCGATTTTTGTGACGTTTGCTTACTCAAACTTTGTGGAGCATTTCTCTAAGTACATGACAAAAAAGCAAATATATCTATATCATCTTCATTTTCAGCATTTAACAATCTTTTAGCAATATAATCTAATCCGTATTTAAATATTGATTTGGCTTTTCTGCCATGTGTTTTTATTTTTATAGGCT
>JAVBJR010000219.1:0-3977 GCA_031546965.1 Dysgonomonas sp. | reverse complement strand
TTGTTCTTCAAGACTTGGATGAACTCGGCTCATCGTAATTCTGGTGTAAATTGGACTGCGCTATCCTTTCGATGTCATCCAGGCTCAGGCTTTCGACGGTTCCTTCAAGGCCCTGCGTAAATAAATCCTTATTTATTTAGTTGAAATATCACCCAAGAAATGAAAAAATATAAGTTTTAAATAGAAATAAGTAGGCTTTTATAAGTTATATAGGCCTAATTTTATACATTAACCCTAAAAGTACCAACTATGAGTCTCGCGGGACCAGTGTTTTTGAATTTTTGCTGTCATATCTTTAAAAACTTTCTCATGGAGTCAGTGATTTTTTACATTGTTAATAGAAAGCTTTTTCACATTTTGGGAAATTTTGTTTTCAATAGTTGACAATGTGTCTGTACCATTAAAACATGTTTTTTGGTACGAGACTCATTTCAAAAGTAAGGGCCGATTGAGTAGAAATCAAAAACCAATTAAGGGAAAAAAAATGTCTCGGTTGTTTCAAACATATACATCACCGCTTTATTTTACAGTGTAGTCACCGTAATTTGCCAAGCCCCTTGGACACGGTAAAACATGTTTTTTAAGCTCCCCGCGTAAAATGAGCCTCGTAATTAAAGGACTTTAAACACGTTTTACAAAAACAGGTCTCTATACTAGTTCGCAGGTCAACGTTGAAAACATAAAAAAAATGGGGACCGAATTGCTGGAGCGGATGAATACAAATTCAAACAGTTTGTGCATATTCGGCGATTTTTCATTGAAATATTCTAGAATTCAGATGGGACTATTTTATTGGTGGCAGCTTACATGGTAGCAAACAGGACAGAAATGGAATTTTATGTTTTCAACGTTTACCTGCGAACTAGTATATATGTGGACCCCATGTGGATAATTTCACAATGGCTTTATTTTCGTGATATTCGCACAACTTCAATTTTCCGGCGGGAAACTTTACGCACCGCAAAATGTTAATAGATGTAAAGTACTATGAACTATCATACTGTAGTAATAATACTGCCATACCGTGAAAATAAAGTCACCGCTAAAGGTCTAAAATTGATTTACCGTGAAAATTTAACCGTGCAAATTCAAAGTTGTTTATAAAGTATGTTGGTACTTCTAGTGTTAATTAATATGACTTTATGTTTTGAGGGCAGATTGCTGTTACAAAGGTATTTCCTTGTAAGATAATACCCATATTTAAGGGACAATTTTGGATATCTTGGGGGGTGCCGTTATAGGGAGATTCCATTGTATATGGGTTTTTATAGACGTACTTTTTTGTAGTAGTCTACTATTTTGGCGGCATCCTTCTTTGAAAAGTGTCTCACTAAGAATTTGTCTAATTCACTGTAAAGCGCACTCTGTTCCTCCACGTCGTCCTTGCGGACAACAAGGTGCAGTTTGTTACCGTCCACGATATTGTAGTCTCCCACGCATTGCGCATCTGAAATGGACAATTCCACAGTGAAAAAGTGAGATTGGCAACAGGATCAAATCCCAAATCCCTTTATCATGTAACGACTATAACCATCCTTACAGGTTTTTGTAACACCCCATGATTTGTAACACCCCATGATAAAATTAAAACTATGAGTTCATTTCTTTTCTTTTTTTTTAAATTTATTCAAAGTGTTTTAACAGATTGAAATAATTGTGTTTTTGGGTCTGTGAGGAGAGGCTAGGAGGGGAAAAATTCTAGTATGGACAGTTTGTTCCAGCATATGAAGTGGGGAAGCCACCTGTATATAGCCAATAGACATTTAGAACGTTTTGGTGCAAGTGGCATGCCATATTCACTGTCCCGGATGTAAATTTTGACAGTGTGAGGACTTTTTAGCTTGCTTTTGAGGACCTATTTTAGGGTAAATTTACTAATTTTTATAAATATAAAAAAAAAACGAATAGGTGGAAAAATTAGAAAAAAAATTGGACATATGCAAATACATGTTGTTCATGCATTGGACAAGTTTCAGAGAAATCGGTTGCAAGAAATTTACCCTGTCAGTTCACCTTTAAAATGGTGCCCCTTGTCTTAATTTATTAATTTCACCCACAAAATTAAAAAAATAATACTGTTTCTGGATAATTTAGTTTTAATGAATTTAAAGACTTTAATTAACATATGGGGTTCATTAAGTAGTATAACAAATTAAAGACATTACCGGTTATGATGGTTATGATTTTTACATTTGTTTTCAAAGAGTTTTAAAGTTACATGCCAGCAAGTGTCTTGCCCTTGAAAACCAGCCGTTGTTGATCAACTGGAATGTGTAATTCACGTGCAACCAATTGCTTTACAACGCTTATTTGCGATCCAGCTGTAACCTGTTCAAATTAATTTCAAATAATTATTATTTTCCTACTATTTAATTTCAGTGAGAAAAATGTATTTTTGTAACCTACTTCCACACTGCATTCCTGTCCTTGAAGGATTTTAACCGTGATTATCATTCCTAAAATACGCGTAGATATTACCAATCTATTCGTTGTTTCTTCCAAACATGAGGATTCGGTAAAGCTGTTGAAATAAAACACAAAACCAAATGAATTTACGAGGTACAAAGCTTGCAAAGCCAATAGAAAATAGGCCTATTTCGTCAAATTTCAAAATTTCTCCTTTACAAATCTTATAATATATCGAGTAAATACCGAACCTGATTTGGTTTTCTGTCCAATCTAGCTTCTGAAATAAGAATCTGTGTATTGTCAGTGATTTTTAGGCGTTTTGACCGGATATTTGCGTCTCTTTCGCAACAACAGTCGCGAAAAGAGTACGCAGTTGCAGAACGTTCGGAAACTACATGAACGACTGGGGCAAACTGTGGACTGGGGCGACATCAAGCGGAAGAAGTGAGAAACATATTATTTGCTACCAAAATAGGCGGTTTTGTCAAGGTTTTGTGGATAATTTCTTATATTGAATTAATGATAGACACACGGAACAATCCCTTGCTTGAATGAATGGAATTCAGTTATAATTTCGTAGGGAAAAGTCAAGATAATTACAATAATAAGGGGAAAGTAGCGCCTTGATGATACAACTAGCGCCACCTACCCAATGCTATTCGTATCACATTACGCTGGTTATGACGTCATGACATCATTTTTATTATATATTTGATCAAAAATACTGTTTTTTATTATTCTTCATAGATTTTGTTTCACATATCCATTACGATCTGTTTTATCCACTTTTTTTTGCTTTTTTGTACCATTTTAAGGTTCGATACAGCGACGATACGGTCGATATTGGTTCGATACGCGGTTCGATACATTGGGAAAATATAGCAATCGCATGATTGACACTCGATGCGATCAGGTTATGACGTATGCTACTTTCTAAATCATTGCGATCTGTTTTTATCCACTTTTTTGTACCATTATGAGGCTCGATACAGCGACGATACTTGTTTCGATACGCGGTTCGATACATGCGATCTGATTATGACGTATGCTAATCTCTAAACAGGGTGCCACATGTACGATTCGGTGACAGGGCGTCGCATGGTTTTGACTGGGTCAACCAAATGGCACCCTGTTTAGAGAGTAGTCTACGTCATAATCTGACACTGCATTGACTGTCAACATTGGAGCTCATTGCTGTCAACCAATAAAGACCTGGGTATTTTTGTGACGTATCTGCTCTGATTGGAGCTATGAAAAACCCGGGTTGGCTAATCTACGGGGATTCCCGCCGTAAAAACAAGGGCGAACAGCCTACGGCAAAATCGGGACCAGCCACATGATAACCGAATACGACAACCGCGCCACCTATCCGCCAACCCATTATCAAAGAATGCCCGTTCGTTTAGTGTAGGGTTCCGCGAGTCGCCGTGTGGTGGCAGCAGGGGTGTTGTTATATTGCGATCGGTTACAGTACGGAGAAAGGAGTGTTCTCCGTTGCGACGGGGCGATCGGTCCATTCTCTCTCCACCTTCTGTGGAGACTGATTTGTGAGTGGTTGTCATTGCATC